>CATWBR010000382.1 GCA_958349075.1 uncultured Clostridium sp. | reverse complement strand
CTCCCCTCACCATTCCGCCCTCCGGCCGTCCCGGCGGCGTTCTCCTTCCTCAATTTAATTCCCATTTCTTAAGAGTCTCCTCCAGCCGCTCCAGCGCCTTTAGTATGACGGCCGTGGGGCAGGCCATATTCACGCGTTCAAATCCCTCGCCCTCCTCGCCGAACTTATAGCCTTCGTCAAAGAATAACTGTGCTTCCTTCTGCATAATCCGTTCCTGTTCCCGGACATCCCAGCCGTAGCCGCTAAAATCCAGCCACTGCAGATAGGAGCCCTCCATCTCCACCGCATGCACACGCGGAAGCCGTTCTTTCAGGAATTTGACAAGCTGTCTCTTGTTTTCGTTAATTACCGAGAGCATCTCTTCCATCCATGCGTCGCACTGGGTGTAGGCAATTTCCACAGCCCGGTAGCTGAGCGCCGGCAGCCAGTTCGGATGAAGGACTTTCGACATCTCCTCCAACAGGGCGGTGCGCTTCTCCTCATTCTTAACAAAGATGCACCCTGATTTGATTCCTGCCAGGTTAAAGGTCTTGCCCGGGGAAATGCAGATCATGCAGTTGTCGGCAAATTTCTCAGAAACAGAAGCAAATGAGGTAAATGTATATCCCTCCATGACGAGATCGCAGTGAACCTCATCCGAGATGACGAACACGTTATTTTCGAGACAGATTTCTCCAATCCGTTCGATTTCTTCCCTGGTCCACACTCTGCCCACCGGATTGTGGGGGTTGCAGAGAATCAAAAGTCGGCAGTCGGGCTCTTTGGCGAGCTGTTCCAGAAGTTCAAAATTGATCCGGTATTCCCCTCCCTGATAGATCAGAGGGCAGCGGAGCAGTTTTCTGCCGTTCCGGGTGATTCCCTCCGCAAAGGGCGGGTAAACGGGGGTCATCAGGATGACGCCTTCCCCCTCGCGCACAAATGCGCGGATGCCGCAGCAAAACGCATTGATAACGCCGATTGAATTTACAAGCCATTTCCGATCGGGTTCCCATCCGTAGCGCCGCTTTACCCAGGAAGTGACCGCTGTTTCGTAGCTTTCCGTCGGAGCCTGGTAGCCAAGCACGATCTCATCGAGACAGACCTTTAATCCCTCCGTAATCTCCGGCGGATTCTTGAATTCCATGTCTGCGATAGAGAAAGGCACGATCCCTTTTTCCACCCCGGGATTGTCAATCTTCATCTGCTCCCACTTGACCGAACCGGTTCCCGACCGGTCGAGGATTGTTTCAAAATCATATATTTTCTGAACCTTGTCCATCTTCCCACTGCCTCCATATCAATACGTGAAAAATCCAGGCGCGAACGCCTCACGGAATATTACCTGTGAACAGTTTCCTTAGTCCTCCATCTCAAACAGGAAATGACAGCATCCGTCCTTGAAGAAATGTTTATCATGTGTACATTTAAATTTCCCGTTGTATCCTTCCGCAATCGCCGGATCGATCATCTCACAATAGTGAATGCCGTATTTCTCATCGTGATCCTCCATAAACTGCTTTGCAAAGATACATTCCGTAAAGTTCTGCTCCACCGTTTTCTCACGGATATCATTATCGCTCTTGAACAGCTCGCTTCTGCCCATATCATAGCAGGAGAGATAGCTCTTCGCGTCATTCTCATGCCCCATCTTTTTCGCACGCTCTGCGATATTTCTTCCGCGCTCCAGTCCGAACTGGCGCACGCCTTCTCTGACGGC
This sequence comes from uncultured Clostridium sp., assembly GCA_958349075.1. Classification (GTDB taxonomy): domain Bacteria; phylum Bacillota; class Clostridia; order Lachnospirales; family Lachnospiraceae; genus Otoolea. The sequence goes on along the minus strand of CATWBR010000382.1, from coordinate 2,779 downwards.
TTTTACGCCCTCCTCACCACAGGCGTTTTCCACCTCTCTTGTAATATGGGAAAACATTTTTGCAAAAAGCACATACATATCCACCGGTTCCAGTTCCAAATCTTTGTCTTGCATCTTATTCTTCCTCCTTGTCAAGTTTTCTTATCATTTCATATAATACTCTGCTTCCCGCCTCCATGGCCTCATAGTCGATCCACTCATCCGGATGATGGCTGATTCCATCCCGGTTCGGAAGGAAAATCATGGCAGTATTCCACAGCTTTGCAAAAATCATGGAATCATGGCCTGCTCCGCTGTTAAGCCTCATGTTTGTATAACCCAGTTCTTCACAGGTTTTCTCAATTCCGCCGGCCAGTTCCGCATTCATCTTTACCGGCTCTTTTCTCGTCAGTTCCTGAATCTCCACCTGTACGGAGTATTTTTCCTTTAACTCTCCCGCATACTGCTCCAGATGATTCAGGATATCCCTGATGATTTCTTCCTCACCCGATCGGATGTCAAGTGAAAACTCACACTGTCCCGGTATGCTGTTCATGCTGCCCGGGGAGAGAGTCACCTGCCCGGCAGTCAGTGTGGCCTGGCCGCAGTAATTCTCATAGACGTAGTCATGAATCCGGCAAAGCAGATGGAAGGCCCCCGTTCCCGCATCTTTTCTGAGATTCATCGGAACGGTACCGCTGTGGCCTGCCTGCCCTGTCACTTTGACAACAAGCCAGGAAAGGCCGACGATGGTATCCACAATTCCTATCTCCTTCTGCCCCTGCTCCAGCACAGGCCCCTGTTCACCGTGGATTTCCAGGAATGCCTTTACATTCTCGCCTTTTCTCGATACACCGGCCAGATCTCCGCTCAGCCCGTACTCATTCATGGCCTGACGCATGGTTTTGCCGTCCTCTGTACCGACAAACTCGTCAAGCTCGTCTGTTCCGTAGATTCCCGCGATAAACTGGCTTCCTAAAAGGGCTTTTCCAAACCGGGTACCTTCCTCGCCAATCATTCCAAGGGCCTCATATGTATGGCGCAGCGGGACTCCGCTCTCCTTTACCATTCTCGCCGCTTCTATGGCGCACAGCACTCCGGCGATTCCGTCAAAGGCTCCTGCGCATCGGACCGTGTCCAGGTGGGAACCGGACAGGATTTTCGAAAGTCCCGGTTCCGTTCCCAGCAGCGTGCCGATGAGGTTTCCCACGCCGTCCTCGCGTGTCTCAAGACCGCATTCTTCCATCACGCCCCTGACATAGGAAACGCCCTCTTTATATGCTTTTGAATAGCTGTAGCGCGTAGTTTTGCACTGGCCGGGTTGGGAAATATTCTTTAGTGTCTCGATTTCTGTCTGAAACCGTTTCTTTGTTTCTGTCTCCATCGCATCCACTCTGCCGCCTGTTTTGTTACCTCCGATGTTTCAGGCTGCTGATCTCCTTTCTGTCTGCTGTCTTAATTGCTGCTTTATTCGCTATTATAAGGCTATATGTTCTGATAAACTGTTTTCCAGTATGTCCTGTCTTCTTATTTGCCTATCATAATTTCCAAAATCTCACGGTCGGTATCCTTCATACCGTCTTTACCCAGACGGCCTACCGATGCGATCGTCTCTTCGACCCCTTTTTTCACAATTCCGTCGCCTGCGCGGAACTGCTGGTCTTCGGCAATCATCAGGTATCCGAGAATTCCGGCTTCCACGGCCGTCCCAATCTTGGCCGCGCAGGAGGCCTTCGCCCCGTCACAGACAATTCCGGATGTGATGGCAAGGCAATTCACAATTGTATGGGAAATCGTCCTCAAATCACCGCCCTTCAGGTATGCAATAGCTGCCCCGCTGGCGCAGCCCGCACTGACGGCTCCACAGTATGCGGAAAGAGGGCCAATCCCTGTTTTCTGATGGATGGCAATCAGATTGGAGAGCACCAGGGCGCGGTACATCTTCTCTTCGCCTACCTGCAGTTCACGGGCAAATTCAATTACCGGGATGGATGCCGTGATTCCCTGGTTGCCGCTGCCCGAATTAATAATAACGGGAAGCTCACAGCCGCTCATCCTCGCATCGGAACCGGCCGCCGCCTTTGCTTTCGCACGGACGCGCACATCCGTATCTCCATATGCTTTTAACAGTACCTTTCCGATGTTGGCCCCATAATTCTTTGTAAGGCCTTCCTCCGCGATTGCCGTATTATAGGCAATCTGCCGGGCAATTACTTCCTTCACATCTTCTATTTTAACACAATCCGCAAACTCCAAGATACCTGCAACCGATAAAAGTTTCTTTTCGTCGCTCAGATTGCCGTCATCCCCGCCGCAGTCCATCGATTTTTCGAATAACTTCTCACCGTTTTTCTCCACCAGTACTACGTTTGTATGTGAATTGGCGATTCTGACCAGGACATAATCATCCGCTTTCTTAAGCAGAATCTGCACATCCAGGATCAGGTCGGAATCGGCGATGTTCACCTCTATGATCCCTTTTTCCACGAGAGCCTTGATTTCTTTCTTTTCCTCTTCCGTCACCTCGCTGATCACTTCCAGCTTTTTTTCGGATTTCCCGCCGATCAGGCCTACGGCTACCGCTGCCTCAATCCCCTTCATTCCATTCGTACCGGGTACTACGACGCTCTTTACATTTTTAATAATATTTCCACTGGCCTTAATCTGAATCACATCCGGAAACGCCCCAAGACATTCTCTGGCAATGGCTGAAGCATATGCTATGGTGATCGGCTCCGTACATCCAAGAGCCGGTACAAGTTCCGACTTCAGGATATTCAGATAGGTATCATATATGCGC
>CATWBR010000381.1 GCA_958349075.1 uncultured Clostridium sp. | reverse complement strand
GTCTTCCTCTACCATCTAAATTTTCTTACATCTCATCTTTCACATATCCCGCCAGAGTATAGGCGTGATCCGAAATTCTCTCCAGATTACTGATAATATCCAGGAAAACGACTCCGGAGGACGGATCGCACTGGCCGCTCGAAAGACGTTCAATATGTTTGTCCCTCAATTCTTCTTCCAGCATATCCACGTCATCCTCATACTGGCTCACCTTCCTCACATCGTCCATATCGCCCGTTTGTCTGGCCGCAATGGCATGGGTGAAGGATTTTACCACCTTCTCGCTGATAGTGCTCAGATCCGCGCTTCCCGTCTCCGAGAAGGCCACATTATGCTCCTGCATGTAATCGGCCTGCTCCGCCAGGTTCTCACAGTGGTCCCCCACCCTCTCGATATCGCTGATGCTGTAGAAGAGATTGTTGACCAGGAGCTTCTGATCTTCGTTCAGGGACAGGTTGTTGACTTTAATAAGATACCCCGTCAGAAGTTCCTCCATCCTGTCGATATCCTTCTCATTCCTGTAAACCTCTTTTGTCTTCTCCTTATCCCTGCTCAAAATGGCGCTTGTGGCAAGGCGGATATTATTGAGGGCAATCTGCCCCATATGTACGGTCTCCATCTGAGCCACCTCGATGGCAAAGACAGGAGATTCAAAAATACGCTGATCCAGATGGCGGAACGCCGTCTCGATCTCGCGGCTGTCCTCTTTGCTCTCCTCTTCTGTATCCCCGTCCTTTACAAGCAGCCCCGAAATTTTTACAAGCTGGTTGGCAAACGGATATAAAAGAAGGGTATTCGTCACATTGAAAATTGTATGGAACATTGAAATCTGAACGGAGTTAATCCCCGAACCGGCCATCGCCGGCCGAAGCAGAGACAGTGCGTACATGCCGATTCCGAAAATAACGGCTCCCAGCGTATTAAACGTCAGATGGATAGCCGCCGCCCTTTTGGCCGTCCTGTTGGCTCCGGCACTGGAAAGCATGGCCGTAAGACACGTTCCGATATTCTGTCCGAGAGTGATATAGATGGCCGCCCCCGTTGTAACGACGCCGTTCATCGCCAGTGTCTGAAGAATTCCTACGGAAGCCGTGGAACTCTGCAGAAGTGCGGTCACCAATGCTCCTGTAACAATACCGAGAATCGGGTTTTGCCCCATAATGGCAAATGCCTTTGCAAAGATTGGGGCATCCGTGTAAGGGTTGATCGCTCCGCTCATAAATTCAAGGCCCACAAAAAGAAGGCCTACGCCGATTACGATCTCTCCGATCAGGTTATTCCTCTGCTTTTTGGAAAATACGATCAGGAACGTACCGATACCGATGCATAGCGGCGCGAAAAAGGCGGGCTGAAGTACGGTAAACGCGTCCCCTAACTGATTTAAAGATACCATCCAGGCAGTGATTGTCGTACCGATATTGGCACCCATGATAACGCCTACCGCCTGTGTAAGATTCAGAATTCCAGCATTGACGAAACCGACTACCATAACCGTCGTCGCCGCACTGCTGTGAAGAATTGCCGTAATTAATGCTCCCAGGACTACGCCCAGAAGCCTGTTATTTGTTACCATGCCGAGGAAGTGGTTCATCTTGCTTCCGGCCGTCTTCTGCATGCCGTCGCCCATAATGCGCATTCCATATAGGAACATGCCCAGACCTCCGGCAAATGTAAACAGATTGCTTACGTCATTTATCGACATAAAAATTCTCCTCCTGTGTCCGCTTTTTTGGCAGGAGCACTGCCGGGTAAAAGCCGATCTTTTCTATCATATCACAGGGAAAATAGCTATTTCAAGCTTTTTGTAAAATATGTAAAATTTATGTAATTTACAGGTAAAACAGGTTGAATTTTATTGCATTTTGTCACTTTTTGTTTTTGGCTGTCCATGCTCATTTTACGGTTATATGAATACACTTTTAATATAAACACTTAAAAACGAGGTATGGTATGTTACATGAAATGAATTTATCGCCGGACTCAGATTTCTTTGAAATGAATGACTCTGCTGTTTCCGGCACTGCCACCCCGGCTGATAACGGAAACTTTGACTCCGGATTTTCCGCTATGCCAGATAACCGCATGATTGATCCGGACTTTTCCGTTATGCCTGAGGACGATATCATCGATCCCGATTTCTCCGTTATGCCCGATTACGATGTAATCGATCCCGATTTCTCCGTCAATCCGAACTGGTTCCCCATTGGCCCCGGCCCTGTCATCCCTTGCCAGAACTGCTTCCCATTCCCGACACAGAATGTCAATGCCAGATTTTTAAACGCCTCCCCGGAATTTACCGGACTTACGGTGGAAGTCGACAACAGGATTGTCCTGACCGGCATGGACTTTGCCGAAGTCAGCCGCTACAGACGGTACTCGAGAGGATTCCACAGAGTAACGGTTATGGCCGCCAACGGTTATGTCTTCCTGCAGCAGAATGTTTTCATCGGCAATAATTCAACTATTGCAATTGTCAGCTCCAATAACAGAATGAACCTGACCACCATTACCGACGGCGGATGCAGCGCCAACTTCAACAACTCCTGCTTCCGCGTGTGCAACCTGGCTTATGCAAGCGGCGCCGTCAATGTTATACTTTCCAACGGATTAATTAGCTTCACCAACACCCGCCCAGGCACAGCCGGAAGCTTCAGCAAGCTCCGTCCTGGAAGCTATCCTGTCTCCGTGGCAAGATCCGCACGTCCGGCAGTGAACCTGCTCTCTACTTTCATCAACCTCAATCCAAACAAGGTATATACCTTATATGTCCTGAACTGGAACCCGTCTCCCGACACAATCCGGATCCTCCTTGTGGAAGATATGCGCTGAAAGCGGTAATCCGTATCGTTCCATACGCAGGCCGCCGCAATGCGATCCTCGCGGAGCGTTTTAATTTCATAGGACGTACTTTCCTATGAAACAACGAAAAGCACGCTTCGCGGACTTTTCATTGCCACTCAATTAAATATAGTCTGCGGAGGCTCCCCCAGGGGCTCCCCGCAGACTATAACCGGTAACAGGTCTCAACTGTCTTATTTTTAAAACATACCTTCCTCGCGTCGTTTCAATACCTTCCGTATCACAAGCAGGTAAACGGCAACGCTCATCACCGTCCCGCCGAAGTCGGAAATCATCTCCGTGTAAAAGATGGAGGTTACGCTGAAAAGGATGGGAAGTCCAAACACTCCGCCCAGATACAGCACCTTGCGGAACATGGACAGGAAGATGGCCACGGAGGCGACTCCCATTCCGGTAAAGCCGTCTACAACCGTATACTGCAAAGCCAGAGGGATGATTCCCAGCGTGTAGATTCTGATCGCCCACACGGTCAGGGATATGTACTCTTCGTTCTGTGTGAAAATCCTGGCAAAATAGTAGGGCAGAGTCTGTGAAACCACAAACATAACCGTTGTGAAAACGAGCGCCAGGCTTACAATGTATTTCTGTGCGCTTAACACCCTGTCGGAGCGCCTTGCCCCGAAATTGTATCCCAATATCGGTTCCGTGCCGCCTGTGATGCCTCCAAGCGGCATCGTCACCATCAGCATAAAACTCTGGACAATCGTAGCGCAGGTTAAGAGTTTGTCTCCCTCCGCGCCTCCGTAATGCTGCAGGGCCGCGTTCAGGGCGATAATCAGCACGTTGTCAAAAGCAATAATCAGAAACGGCGTCATTCCGAGCACGGTAATCTTCCTGATAATTCTCCATTCGTAGCCGCCGAAACCAATCCGAATCGGCACTTTCTTCCCGAACAGGAATAATAGCACGAAAATACAGGAGGCCATCTGCGACAGAACCGTTGCCAGGGCAGCCCCTGCAACTCCCATATGAAGACCGAAGATAAATATGGGATCCAGGATAATATTGATAACGGCTCCCAGGGTCACCGATTTCATTCCCACCTTTGCAAAACCCTGACAGATGATAAACTGGTTCATTCCCACCGCCATCAGGGCAAAAATGGTTCCCATCAGATAAATCGTTATGTATTCGTTGGCATAGGGAAAAATCGTTTCGCTCGCGCCAAACCACATGAGCAGCCTGTTTTTCAGAAGCAGCGCCGCTGCCGTTGTGATGACGGAAATTACCGCCAGCATTAAAAAACTGTTGGCCAGTATCTTTTTCGCTTCTTTCTCATTGCCCTCGCCCATTCTGATACTCATTAGCGGTGAACCGCCAATTCCTACCAGGGAGGCAAACGCCGATATCATCGTCACAATGGGTCCGCAGATGCCCACTCCGGCGAGCGCAGTCTCTCCAATCCCCGCAATATTTCCTATATACATTCTGTCCACCACGCTGTAAAGCACGTTTACAAACTGTGCCAGCATGGACGGAAGCGCAATTCTTATTACAAGTTTCTTTATGTCGTCTTTTCCAAGGTCATTTTCTATCTTCATAATTCTCTTAAGTTCTCCCTCATCGATTGGTAATAAGAAAGAATCCCGCTCGCGGGATTCTCCGCCTGTGGCGGGTCGCTTTAGCG
>CATWBR010000380.1 GCA_958349075.1 uncultured Clostridium sp. | reverse complement strand
GGTGTATAATACATCTGTCTGAATATTTTTTGACCGGCAATTGCAAAATTTATTAGGACGGGGTTTTAACAGTAACCCTCTAAATCAGTGATGAAATTGAAACTGGAAACACTATAAATATAAAAGGCAGGTTTTTACTATGGAAAACGTAACAATTTTAGACCACCCTCTGATTCAGCACAAAATCTCCATTCTCCGCAATAAGTCGACGGGAACCAATGAGTTCCGTTCCCTGACCGATGAAATTGCCATGCTTATGGGATATGAAGCTCTCCGGGACCTTCCTCTTGAGGATGCTGAAGTTGAAACTCCGATTGAAACTTGTATGACACCGATGCTGTCGGGCAAAAAGCTTGCCATCGTACCGATTCTCCGTGCAGGCCTTGGCATGGTCAACGGAATCCTGGCCCTTGTGCCTTCCGCAAAGGTCGGTCATATCGGCCTTTACCGTGACGAGGTAACCCATCAGCCTCACGAATATTACTGCAAACTTCCAAGCCCGATTGAACTGCGTACCATTGTTGTGACAGACCCGATGCTGGCCACCGGCGGTTCCGCTGTTGAGGCCGTGGACTTTATCAAAGAGCACGGCGGCAGGAACATTAAGTTTATGGCAATCATCGCCGCTCCGGAAGGCCTCAAAAGGCTCCACGAAGCACACCCCGATGTACAGATCTATGTAGGCCATGTGGACAGATGCCTGAATGAGAATGCCTATATCTGTCCCGGACTCGGTGATGCCGGGGATCGGATTTTCGGAACAAAATAGGGACTTAAAACAGGTGTCGCAACATCATTAAGATAGATGATAAAGAGATACCATTCCTCTTTCTTTACAAAAACCGGAAGAGAATCCTGAGATTAGGATTCCCTTCCGGTTTTTATAATTTTCCGTTTGAGAGAGCAGATATTGCTTTTGTGCTGTATTTAAATGGCTGATACAACTGCTGCCTCTCCTGCTCTGCACGGGCATAGCCGGAAAAGCTTGGCCTCTACGCCATATATATTTCTTGCATTACCTAAAAAGCCATATTATAATGAAAAAGCCAGTGCTTCGTAAGTGCTAAGGGGAGGACATTGAAGCGATTTACCTGTCAAACCAGAACATCATAACATGAAGGGTAACACAGAAAATAGAATTTGTGGAGGAAAAAGATAATGGCAAAAGAAATAGCTTCATTCAAAGACTTTCTATCGGCAGTTGCACCAGAACACCAAAGGTTTGTTGAGGATCTTAATAACAAACTTATTGAACAGGGATGTGTCCTTGTAATCAAGGAAGTAAAAAGCGGTTACGCTGCTTCATACCAACTTGAGAAGAAAACAGTAATGAATTGGGTGTTTCGTAAGTCAGGAATTTTGGCACGAATTTACGGTGACAATGCCAGCAAGTATGAGGATACAATCGCATCTCTGCCTGCTGATATGCAAAAAAAAATGATTACTTCCCGTGACTGCAAAAGACTTATTGACCCTAATGATTGCAGCGGTACTTGTGTTAAAGGTTTTGTTTATGCCCTGAATGGCGATATACATAGAAAATGCCGGAATGACGGAATGTTCTTCCTGCTGACAAACCAAACAGCGGAGCATATAGCTGGGCTGGTCTGTGCGGAAATTACTGTGCGTAAGTCGGCTGCATTGCGACAGAAAAGCGAAGCCTGATGCTAAAAGAATTGTGGTGCAGCCGGAACCGGAAAGCAAGGCGTCCTGCTGTCTGCTGCTGTCCTGTGGGAGCACAGTATTCCCCCCTCTGCCGTAAGGTGTCTGTGGGCTTAACCAGATATAATCGTGTCAGCACACTAGACATTTCAGCAGAGGGGGTGTTTATTGCACAACCATAACTTCCATAAGGCTGTGTGTTTTTATATCCTCTTTCTCCGGCTTTCGCCGTGGTCTTTTTATCTGTAATCTGCGTTCAAAAACATGGCTTTGATCGCCACCACTTCCTCGTACTCCTCCTGATCCACTTCGACCTTGGAATTTAATGCCCTGAGGTCTTCTTTAACCGCCTCCAGCGCAGCACCGGCGTCTTCCGCCCTGCCCTCCGCGAGGATCTCACACATCCTTTTCAGTACAACGGGATGTGAATATCTTGCGGGAAGCGGAAACGCTTTTCCTCCGGCCGTCTCTGCAGCTCTTTCCCGGTATGTGGCCAGATACTGTTCCATCTCTTCCTGTGCGCGTTTTTCCTGGTTCAGGATAAAACGCTTGTTGTTTTTCGAAGTCGGCAGCATACTGGCGCTGGAAAACAGGAAAATTGCCGCCATTCCAAAAAGAGTGAAATAGATGGCGAATCCCACATGGTGAATCAGTGAATAGATTCCGTACACAAGGGAGCAGACGCCCAGAAGCGAAATGGCCAACGCCACCCATTTGTAGCTGGGACTGCTGTTTTCATATGCCCTCTTCCTTCTGGCCACCTGGCTGAGCGCAATGCCAAGCTCCGGCTTCTCCTCCAGAAACGCTCTGGCATCCTGAAGCCTATTAAGCTCTCCCTGAGCCTCTTCCGGGAGGACCGGGAGGCGCTTTGCGGCGCGCTCCTGCTCCTTCTTTTTAAGCCGTTCCTCGGCAGCCCTGCTCACCAGCCTGATTTCGGGATGTTCCCTGCCGATGCAGGCCAGCATACGATCAACATTTTCCTCGTATTTAAAATTGCACTGTTTTTCTTTCCCATCCTCATACTCTACAACCAGATAAGGAATACTGGCAAACATACCCTTCCCGCTGAATCCGCCCTTGCTCATCGCCACCCGCTTGAACACGCGGATCACCGAGGCGAACGGGATATAGTACCGTCTGTCTATGTAAAAGCTGTTCAGATACAGCGCCTTCTCTCCTACGCCGCAGGGGCCGAATTTTCTGCACTGTTTTCTGTCTTGTTCCAAATCCTGCTCCGGCAGGCTCTCACGGCCGAGCTTCACTGGCTTAAAAATCATAGTTTATCTCCGGTTTTTCTAAGATTTGTGTCTTTTAATATGCAGCAACGCTTAAGCGGCCTGCTGCTTTTTCGTAGCCCTCATGAATACCGCAAGGAATACAACCGCCAGAATGATTCCGGCCGGATAAGCAAACGTTGTGCCGAGATTCAAACATTCTTTTGCATAGAAGAAATAGGTCATGGACACGGCGCTCATAAAGGTTGCAGGCACTGCCGTAATCCAGTAGTTCTTCTTCTCTTTAAAGAGGTACATGCTTGCGGTCCAGAGAACGATCATTGCCAGAGTCTGGTTCGTCCAGCTAAAGTATCTCCATACAATCGTGTAATCCAGATGGCCGATAACGGCGCCTGCCGCCAGCAGCGGGATACAGAGTTTCAGACGGCTCATATATGCCTTCTGGTCAATCTTAAACCAGTCGGCCACTACGAGACGCGCACTTCTGAATGCGGTGTCACCCGAGGTGATTGGGCATGCGATAACGCCGAGCATGGCAAGCGCGATTCCGATACCGCCCATGGTCTTTTTACATACGTCGTAAATTGCTGCGGACTGGCCGTTGGCAAGAGCCTCCTGAAGTCCTGTGTTAAGACCTCCCGTTACGGAGTACAGGGAACAGCCTGCGGCTGCCCAGATCAGGGCGATTACGCCTTCACATACCATTGCGCCGTAGAATACAAAGTGTCCCTGTTTTTCGGATTTCATACAACGTGCCATAAGAGGCGACTGTGTTGCATGGAAACCGGAGATAGCGCCGCAGGCAACGGTGATGAACATAACACTCCAGATTGGCGTTCCTGCCGGATGCATATTGTAAAAATTCGTCCAGATTTCAGGAATCACATACTCTGATTTTGTAAAAATACCGATGCCCACGCCAACTGCCATGATAATCAGACAGATGCCGAATACAGGGTAGATTTTACCGATAATCTTATCGATAGAAATAAAGGTGGCGATAAAATAATACGCCAGGATGACCCACAGCCAGAGTTCCTTATTCGTTACGATTCCGGTAGCTCCGCTGTTCTGGAACAGGGTGACAATCAGGCCGGCCGGTCCGACTGCAAACACGGTTCCAACCATTACAAGAAGAACGATGCTGAAAACACGCATGACATTCTTCATCAGTCCGCCGAGATAGATACCGCAGACCTCGGAAATGGAAGCTCCCTCATTACGCTCGGACAGCATCCCTGAAAAATAGTCGTGGACGCCGCCGGCAAAAATCGTGCCGAATGTAATCCACAGAAAGACAACGGGCCCCCATAAAGCTCCCTGAAGCGCTCCGAATATCGGGCCGAGGCCGGCGATATTAAGAAGCTGGACTAAAAACAGTTTCCATTGCGGCATAACAACATAATCCACTCCGTCGTTGATTCTCACTGCCGGAGTCTCCCTGTCGTCAGTACCAAATGTGTTATCTACCATTTTACCGTAGATAAAATAGCCGCCTATAAGCAGCACCAGACAAATAAAAAAACTTAACATACTCATTCCCTCCTATGTTTTTTCAGTGTGATACACTGTTTTTTTATTCACTATCATTATAGT
>CATWBR010000379.1 GCA_958349075.1 uncultured Clostridium sp. | reverse complement strand
ATTATAGACTATGCAAGTTTATAATTTTTTGATTAGGTACATGGAAAAAAGTTCTGTCTTTACACAGAACATACGTTCTGATATAATGAGTTTATTAAACAGCAGGAGCCGACACGCCGGTTCCTGTTTCGGACAGGAACAATGTTTTTCTGAATGATACCGGAGGTGGTAACGTGGGACAGGTTGTATTTCATGTGGATGTGAACAGCGCATTTCTTTCCTGGGAGGCTGTTTACCGGCTGAAGCACCTGGGAGGAACCAGGGATTTAAGGGAAGGGATCTGCGCTGTGGGCGGCGACAGCAGCAAACGCCGCGGGATTATACTGGCCAAGTCCATAAAGGCCAAGCAGTTTGGCGTCCGGACAGGGGAATCCATCATGGAAGCACGAAAGAAATGTCCACAGTTGGAACTGGTGCCGGCTCATTACAATCTTTATAAAGAATCGTCGCAGGCTTTTATGGATATGTTGAGAGAATATTCTCCCAATGTAGAACCATACAGTATTGATGAGGCATTTATGGATATGACCGGGATGGAGAAGCTGTTCGGGCCGCCCAAAGAAGCGGCCGAACGCATCAGGGAGAGGATCGAGACGGAGCTTGGATTTACCGTCAATATCGGCGTGTCCTCCAACAAACTGCTGGCAAAGATGGCCTCGGATTTTAAGAAGCCCAACCTGGTGCACACGCTTTTTCAGGATGAGATAGCGGAGAAGATGTGGCCTCTTCCCGTAAGGGAACTTTTTTTTGTCGGCCGGGCAACCGAGCAGAAACTGTCGGCTATGGGAATCCATACGATCGGGGAGCTGGCGAATACGGAACTGTCCATCGTGACCAGCCATTTAAAAAAGCACGGCGAAGTGATCTGGAATTTTGCCAACGGTGAGGCTCCCGATCTGGTGGAGCCGGAGGCCCCCGACAATAAGGGATACGGTAACAGCACAACGATTTCCTTCGATGTGACGGATGCGCAGATAGCAAAGATGGTGCTGCTGTCCCTGGCGGAAACCGTCGGGACGCGGCTGAGAAGCCATGGGGTGAAGGCGGAGGTAGTGTCGGTATCAATCAAGAACAATCTTCTGCAGTCGCAGGGTCACCAGACGGTGCTGGCGGCGCCGACCAATATCACGGCGGAGATATATCAGGCGGCCTGCCGTCTTTTTGAAGAATTGTGGGACGGTTCGCCAATCCGCCATCTAGGGATTCAGACCACCAGAATTAAGGAAGAGAGCGCCCGCCAGATGAGCATTTTTGACACGACGGACTACGAAAAACTGGAAAAGTTAGACCGGGCTGTCGATGCCATCCGCGGTAAATTCGGCACGGATGCCGTCAGACGGGCCTCATTCCTTCCTCCTGATGCGGACGGTAACGGGCAGAAGGGCAGAGAGAAGGAGAAAGAGAGGGCGCACGCGGCAAAAACTGCATCGGCGCCGGAAGAAGGAAGTCCAAAAGAGGAACCTGCCAAAGAGCCGGATAAGACGAATAAAACGGCCGGGAAAGCGGAAACTAGGAAGAGAGTGGGAAGAATAGACCATATGTCGGGTGGAATTTCCAGGGAAAAGCTGACCGTGGATTACAGCAGAATTAAGATAGATTAACAGCCGCTGTACGAACCCTGGAATAATGATGTCTCTTATGGTAAGATTGATAAGACAAAAGATAATAAATGGATGAAAGAGGGATTGTGATGGCAAAGGAAATCATATTTAAGATGGAGAGGCCGGGACTTGTGGAGCAGGGCCAGGAGGTAGAGGTAAGTGAATCGGTCACTCCCTTTAACGTCAACTATATGATAGAACCGGCCGTGGCGATGTCGGGGCTTTTCAAGCTCAACAACAGGTTAAAGACAGAGAACGGGGTTACAAGAGGAATTGTGAAGGAAATTGTAGAGAATGACAGGGGTTTTTATGTGACTGTCACGTTCCCGGAAGAGTGAATTTGTGGAAATGTGTAAATTTTTGTAAATTTATGTTGACAAACAATTGAATTTACAGGTGCATTGTGATAAAGTGTGTGGGAAAAAGATAACTGACAGAGAAGGAAGCGTGACTCAAGATGAAAAAAATACCACAGGATCCGATTATGTGCCTGAGTTTTATTAATACTCAGCTCCGCGACTATTATTCCAGCCTGGAATCACTTTGTGAAGACTTGATGGTGGACCGGCGGGAGCTGGAGCGAAAACTGGCAGAGGCCGGTTACTGTTACGACAAAGGCCAGAACCGTTTCCGCTGAGTATGAATAAGAGACAGAAGATGAACAAAAGCAGAGAATGCAGCGGATTTACATTGCTGGAACTGGTCCTGTCAGTATCAATACTTGCGATATTGATCGGAATGACGACGCCTGTTTTGGCAAAATATATCGAGAGGGCCAGGGAACAGCGTTATATGACGGAGGCAGAAAGCGTCTGCTTAGCTACACAATTATATATGATCGATATGGAGGCAGCCGGCACTCCGCTCACACAGGAGAAACTGGCCGCCCAGTTATGTGAAATTGAAGTATCTTCAAAGCGGCATGTGCTGAATCAATACCTGACGAGGAGAGCTACAATGGGAGCGGAGATACAGGAATTCCGTTTTGTACAGTCCGCACTGGTTGGATTTGTTTATGTAGTTAACGGCTACAAAATTTCCGTAAAGTTAACCGGTGATATTACGATAGTCAGGGATAAGCCGGATATCAGCATTACAAAACCCGGGGTGGCTGCGGATCAAGAAGAACAGGATATGAGCGCAGATCCGGGTACGGACTGATGCCGTTATGGATTGTATCGGATATGAGCAGAGGCTATTGTGGATTGGGCCGGTTGCGGAATAAGCCGGTTATAGAGAATGGGACGGAGTGAATACAGTGGGCGTGATTGGAACGGTTTTTGACGGAGCGGTGTCGGTCTGGACATGGCTTCTGGAGCATCTGATTTTTGTCAATTTAATATTGTCGGTTATTATCGTATTTTTCAGGAGGCATGATCCGAAGACAGTCTGGACATGGCTTCTGGCTTTGTATTTCATTCCGGTATTCGGCATTCTCTTTTACCTGTTCTTTGACCAGGATTTCAGGAAGAGCAAGATGTTCAGGATTAAAGAGGTGGAGGACCGCCTCAAATATTCGGCTAAAAACCAGGAAGAATTCATCAAGAGCCAGGATATGGGGCTCCTGGGTTCCCTGGCCGGAGGGTATGCGGATCTGGTGCTTTATAATCTGGAGGTATCCGGAGCAGTCCTGACAATGAACAACCATGTGGAGATTTTTACTGACGGCGTGGAGAAGTTTGACGACTTAAAAGAAGAGCTGAAGAAGGCCAGGCGCTATATCCACATCCAATACTATATTATAAAGAATGACGAACTGTTTGACTCGATGATTCCGATCCTGCTTGAGAAGGTGAGGGAGGGCGTTGAAGTCAGGATCCTGTACGATGGGATGGGCGGCCGTTTCATGCCGAAGAGAAAATGGAAGATGCTTGAGGAAGCGGGGATTGAGATTGCATGCTTCTTCCCGCCGATTCTGGGCCGTCTTAATTTCCGAGTGAATTACAGAAACCACAGAAAAATTGTCGTGATTGACGGCCGTGTCGGTTATGTCGGCGGCTTTAATATCGGCCGGGAATATATCTCTAAGGATCCGAAGTTCGGATACTGGAGGGATACCCATCTGAAGATTTTTGGAGAGGCGGTAATCGGCCTGCAGCTCCGTTTTGCCCAGGACTGGAATTATGCGGCGGGGGAGAATCTGTTTAAGGATATGAGCTATTTTAATGAGACGGTCGATCTGACGGAACCTGCTTCAATCGACAGCATGGTCGGAATCCAGATTGTTTCCAGCGGACCAGATACCCAGACCCGGCAGATTCGCGATAATTATTTGGAGCTGTTCCATAAGGCCAGACATCATATTTATATTCAGACGCCTTACTTTGTGCCGGATGACGCAGTTTTGTCCGCCATCCAGATTGCGGCCCGTTCCGGCGTGGATGTGCGTCTGATGATTCCGTGCAAACCGGATCATCCGTTTGTGTATTGGGCCACCTTTTCCTATGTGGGCGATCTGCTGAAGGCGGGAGCCAGATGCTACACATATGAGAACGGTTTCCTCCATGCCAAAGGCGTCTCTGTGGATGGCTTTGTGAGCTGTTACGGTACGGCCAATATGGATATCAGAAGTTTCGAACTGAATTTTGAAGTCAATGCGGTCATCTATGACGAGGCTACGACGGAACGCCTGGAAGAGGCATTCCTGAACGACCTTCCGCTGTGCAGGGAGATTACACCGGAGGATTATGAGGCCAGGGGGCTTGTGATCCGTTTTAAGGAACAGTGCAGCCGCCTGTTGTCCCCGCTTTTATAAAAGTGTTCTGCGGTCCACGGCGCACCGTTTCGCGCCGTGCAACTCGTGATTTTCGTGCAAAAGCACCCGAAAACACCACGTGGGATACTGACTGTGAACAGTAACGGTGACGGTTCCTTTACAGGCATTTTACAGACAGGAAAAGCTTGTAAAAG
>CATWBR010000378.1 GCA_958349075.1 uncultured Clostridium sp. | reverse complement strand
CTATTATAGTATGTAATTCGTTTATATACAAGCAGTATTTCCGAATTCAAAGCTATTTCACGCAAAAATACAGGGCAATGGCAGAATTACATCTGCCGCAGCCCTGTACCTTCACCGAAAAACTCAGGATTTTCCGTTAATGTCAGTTAAATGACTTATTTACCTGCCATCTGTCTTTCCTGTGCTTCGATCATCTTCTTAACCATATATCCGCCTACAGAACCATTCTGTGCAGATGTTAAGTTACCATTGTATCCGTTTGTTAACGGCACACCAATTTCGTTGGCAACCTCCATTTTGAATCTGTTCATTGCTTCCTTTGCTTCTGGTACGTTTGTGTTGTTTGTAGTAGACATAATAAACGCCTCCTTTTCATCTGTTTTGATTTTGCCCATGCATTTGTTTGTGTGTTTCATGGGCTGTTATTTATGCTACACTCCTATTATGGCTCTCAGATGAAATAATACTCTGATATCTTTTGGAACAAATGGGATTTCCTGCCACCTGTCCAATCGGACGTTTATTTCCTACTATTATAATGGTTTTGTTTCTGCCTTTTTATTTATAGTTTTAAATCTGCATTTCTTTTAATGAAAGGAATGCGCAGAGATTGCCGCGCCTTTCTGCACTCCTTCTGTGGGAAAACAAAAGGTCGGGATTACAGTAAGTGCAGATGTTGGTCACCGCCAGATTTTCTTTTTTGATTCCGGCCTCTGTTAAAACAATCTCGTTGGCCTTCCAAAGATCGAGCTGGTATTTTCCGTCCGGATTTTTAAGTAAAATTGCATTATGGTATGTTTCATCAAAAGCGCCGAAAAATTCTTCGGCCACCTCCGCTCCCACCTCGTAGCAGTCCTTACAGATGCTTGGGCCGACACAGGCGATGATATCCTCCGGCCGCGAACCGAACGCCTCTTTCATCGCGTCCACCGTCACCTGGCCCATCCGCTTCACTGTGCCGCGCCAGCCGGAATGTGACAGTCCAATCGCCCTGTGGACCGGATCCAGAAAATAGAGCGGAACGCAGTCTGCAAAAAAAGTAACCAGGGTGATTCCGGGGATATCGGTGATCAGGCCGTCCACATCGCGGTAATCGCGGTCCCTCACTACGCCTTTCCCCTCATCCTCCGCCGTAACGCGCCTTACATTTGTCGTATGGGTCTGCCAGGTCAGAGTCATGCGGTTCATGTCCACACCGAGGGCCGCAGCCATTCTCCTGTAATTTTCAAGAACATCTTCCCTGTTGTCTCCCCTTGTAAAAGAGAAATTCATCGTCGCAAAATCTCCCTTGCTCACCCCGCCCATTCTTGTGGAAAAAGCCTGGGAAACGAGACCCGTTTTTTCAAGGATAGGGAACGACAGAAAAGGAACGCCCTCTTTTTCTTCCAGTGTCAATATTGTATCGTCTGTCTTTTTAATAAATTCCATTCTTTCAAGTCCTCCTTAGCATGAGCGTCATGTCAGCCAGAACGCATCCTTAACAACGCGCACCTCGTCGCCCAGAATCGCCACCACATCAAAACGGCAGGGAATATCCTCCCCGTATCCGTGGGTTAAAAGATAATATCTGGCCGCCCCGGCAATCTTATGTCTCTTTTTCATGTCCACTGCCTCGGCCGGATCTCCGCTGTACCCTGAGCTTCTGTATTTCACCTCTATAAACACGAGGTAGCCGTTATCCTTTGCAATGAGATCAATCTCTCCCGTGCGGCAGCGGTAATTCCGTTCCAGGATTACATAGCCCTGCTCCGTAAGAAAAACAGCCGCCTGTGATTCATGACGGCTGCCTGTCTCTCTGTTATTTTTCGTTCCCATTCAAATTAGTCCCTGTTATCTTAAATCCATCTTCGTTAAAAAGCTTCTCCGGTGGATCGGGCAGACACCGAATTCCCGGATGGCATCCATATGCGCCTTTGTTCCGTATCCCTTGTGCTGTGCAAAACCGTATTCCGGATAGAGTTTGTCATATTCGCCCATCATGCGGTCCCTTGTCACTTTCGCCAGTATGCTGGCCGCTGCGATGGAAACGCTTTTGGCGTCGCCCTTAATAATCTTCACCTGTTTTTTCTCATCTATCCCGGGAATAATGACGGCGTCATTTAACAGGATATCCGGTTCGGAGGAAAGGGCGGACACCGCCTGTCTCATTGCCTCATAGGTGGCCTGGAGAATATTGATCTCATCGATGACCGCCGGGCTCACAACTCCCACTCCGTATGTCACCGCTTTTTCCTGAATCTCCTGAAACAATTCCTCACGCCGCTTCTCGGAGAGCTTCTTGGAATCATTCAGCCAGAGAATTGTGGCGTCCATCGGCAAAACGGCGGCAGCCGCTACAACCGGCCCTGCAAGCGGTCCCCTGCCAGCTTCATCGATTCCGCAGACAATGGAATACCCTTCATATTTGCGTTCATATTCTTTCATCCGTTCCAGGCGCGCAAGCTCCTGCTCAAGCTTCTCACTGCTGATTTTTCTCATCCTTTGTATCTCTCCTGTCTTATCGTCCTGTTCCTGTCTCTGGTTTCTTATCCTCTTTATCCGGGGCCTCCGGGAATTCAAGCGTAATCCGGCCCAGCTTTCCGCTTCTGAAGTCATCAAGCAGGATGTTGGCCGCCTTCTTCGTATCCAGTTCATTTCCCTTTAAAAGACAGGAGCGCGCCTCTGCCACCCGTCTGAGAGCCTCATATGGATCTTCTGCTTCTATTCCGTAGCGTTCTCTCAGAGTGCTGCCGTAATGCTCCATCAGGAATTTAAGCAGCTCCGCGGCCAGCTCTTCCTTATCAATAATCTCATCATTAATGGAACCGATAAAGGCCAGTTTAAGCCCCACATCCTGGTCTTCAAAACGAGGCCAGAGAATTCCCGGGGTATCTAAAAGCTCAAGCGTCTTATTAAGCCTTATCCACTGGTTGCCCTTTGTTACGCCAGGCTTATTCCCGGTCTTTGTGCACGCTTTTCCTGCAAATGAATTGATGAAGGTGGACTTCCCCACGTTCGGGATGCCGACCACCATCGTACGGACGGGACGGTTTAAGATTCCCCTTCTTCTGTCCCGCTCGATCTTTTCCCGGCAGGCCTCCTGCACTAACGGCTGGATCTGCTTTAAACCCATACCGGATCTTGCGTTCACTTTGATGACGTGGAACCCTTTGGCCTGAAACCAGGCCGACCACTTCTCATTATATCTCTCGTCCGCCAGATCCGATTTATTCAAAAGAATGATTCTGCCTTTTCCCTTTGCCAGTTCATCGATATCGGGATTCCTGCTTCCAAGAGGAACCCTGGCGTCCACCAGTTCGATCACCAGATCGATCAGTTTAATATCTTCCTTCATGGCTCTTTTGGCCTTAGTCATATGGCCTGGATACCATTGTATATTCATCTGTGAATCTCCTTTCAGGCGCCGGAGCGTATCAGCCCGATACGGCGCAGCGGACGTATCCGAAACCAGACCTTTCCCCGAATCTGGCTTTTCTTTACATTTCCTACATTGACGAAACGGCTGTCCTCACTGTTTTCCCGGTTGTCTCCCAGAAGAAAGTATTCATCCTCCGAAAGCACCACAGGATTCTCCGCAAGACCTGCAAGCGCAGCCTGTGAAAGTCCGTTCTCCGCCTCTATTTTTTCATCATTAATATAGAGAGAACCGTCCATAATCTGCACCGTCTCACCGGGCAGGCCGACGACTCTCTTAATATTAAATTTCTTATCTTCCTTTTCAAATACTACAATATCGAACCGTTTGATCTTTCCAAACCTGACGGAAAGCCGGTTCATCAAAACCACTTCATCCTGTGAGAGCACAGGTTCCATGGATTGGCCCGTCACTGTAATCTGCGTCCCCATCGAGAATACAACAAACCAGGCAATGGATATTACGACAACGATATCGACAATCCAGTTTACTATCAGCCGCAGGCGGCTGGGTTCTTCGTCTATCTGCATTCTTTTCCCCTCACCTGTCGTTATGAATTACAATAACCTGTCTGCTAAAAAAGGGACAATATACATTGTCCCTTTTCATTCCAAGAATTATTGTAACTTTACTACCTTCTGAACAGTTCGAATTATTTAACTAACTCTTTAACTTTGGCAGCTTTACCAACTCTGTCTCTTAAGTAGTTAAGTTTTGCTCTTCTTACTTTACCTCTTCTGATTACTTCAATGTTCTCAACATTAGGAGAATGTAACGGCCATGTCTTCTCTACGCCTACACCGTTGGAATTCTTTCTTACGGTGAAAGTTTCTCTTGAACCGCCGTTCTGTCTCTTAATAACAGTTCCCTCGAAAATCTGAGTTCTCTCACGGTTTCCCTCTTTGATTTTAGCAGATACTCTTACGGTATCTCCTACATTGAAGCTCGGAACAGTTGCTTTTAACTGAGCAGCTTCGATATTCTTGATAATTTCGTTCATCCTAGTGAACCTCCTTTAAAATCTTTGATGTTCTTAATACATTCCGTAACAGAGGACCATCTCTTTATTTCACAGTTTATTATGATACCATATATTGGGG
>CATWBR010000377.1 GCA_958349075.1 uncultured Clostridium sp. | reverse complement strand
ATATTGGACTTCGGCCTGATGAGTGCCCTGATACTTCTGGGACAGCTGCTGAGGGCAAAGGTGAAAATTCTGCAGGAGCTTTTTATTCCGGCATCACTGACGGCAGGTGTGCTCGGTCTGATCTTCGGACCGAACGGCCTTGGGATTATTCCATTTTCCTCCGCCTTCGGTTCCTACTCCGGAGCCTTGATTGTCCTGGTGTTTGCGGCGCTTCCGCTGTCACAGGAGAATGTCAAAAAAGAGAAAAGCAGCGCCGGCGTTGTTCAGATGTGGAGTTTCCAGTTGGTGACTTACCTGGGGCAGCATCTGTGGGCCATGGTTTTAGGTCTTTTGCTGTTCGTTCCTGTTTTCGGCACTCATGCGGGTTTTGGCTACATGCTCCCCACCGGCTTTGTCGGCGGCCACGGAACCGCTGCGGCAGTCGGAGATTCCTTTGCCGGAATGGGCTGGGAGGACGCCGGGGCCTTAGGCATGACTTCCGCTACGGTAGGAATTTTGTCCGGACTGATCGGCGGAATTATTTTAATTAAACTGGCTACTAAAAAGGGCTATACAAACTATATTACAGACTTTGTCAAACTCCCCCAGAGCTTCCGCACCGGGCTTATACCGGAACAGGAGCGGGAGGTAATGGGCCGGGAATCCTTCTCCACCATATCGGTGGATCCGCTGGCGATCCATACCGCGCTTCTCTTTGTGGTCGCCTATGGAGCGAAGAAAATCGCAGATTTTGTCCTGTACCTGAATCCAAAGCTGAGCCTGCCGATCTTTTCCCTTGCAGTGCTGGTCGGTTTTATCGTTATGAAACTGATGCGGCTTGGAGGAGCCGACAAGTATGTGGACCGCAGAGTGATTACGCGTCTCAGCAGTACATTTACGGATTATCTGGTCGGTTTCGGCGTGGCCTCCATCCAGCTCGGTGTAGTGGTAAAATATGCGGTGCCTCTGGCCATTCTGTTTACCTGCGGCATACTGTTCAATATTTTTGTCGCCATATGGCTTGCGCCCAGGATGTTCTCCAAAGACTGGTTTGAAAAGGGAATCTTCACCTACGGCTGGGCCTCGGGCGTAACGGCAATCGGTATCACGGTCCTCAGAATCTGCGATCCGAACTTCAAGAGCGGCACTCTGGACGATTTCTCGCTGTCCTACCTGTTCGGTAACATGTGGGCGGAACTGACGGTCGTTACGATGGGTCCGATTTTAATCGCCACGGGACTTGCAGTGCCTTATACGCTGGCTCTGGCGGGGGCGTTTGTCATAGTTCTGTTAGTTACGTGGAAGCTTAAGGGATTTCATAAGAGTGTGAAGAAATCCAATGCCTGAAATTATAAAAAATAATAGATCAATATAAAGGAGGATTTTTATTATGAGCAGCACTAAAATCGATTTTTTGTATCTGGATGAACAGGAAATGATTAAAGCCGGTGTAAAGAACATGCATGAATGCGTCGGCGTAATGGAGGAGGTGTTTACTCTCCTGGGTCAGGGAGACTATGTTATGGGCGGAAGAAACCACAATTCCCACGGTATCCTGATTTCCTTCCCCGATGAGCCGCAGTTTCCAAATATGCCTAAGAACGGACCCGACCGCCGTTTTATGGCGATGACAACCTATCTGGGCGGCAGATTCCATGTTGCGGGAGAAAAATGGTACGGTTCCAATAAGGCAAACCTGGAAAAAGGGCTGCCCCGCTCCATCCTCATGGTAATGCTCAATGACGTGGATACGGGAGCTCCTCTGGCCCTGATGAGCGCCAACTTAATCAGCGCAATCAGAACGGGAGCAATCCCAGGCGTGGGAGCAAAATACCTCGCCAGGGAAGATGCAAAAACATGCGCCCTCATCGCAGCCGGTGTTATCAGCCGCACCTGCTTTATGTCCCTCATCGACAGCAGGCCGGGAATTGAGACCGTCCGCATCTACGACGTATTCCCGGAGCCGGCCGAGCGCCTGGCCTCCTTTATCAGGGAAACTTATCCGACGGTCAAAAACGTGGAGATCTGCTCCAGCGTTGAGGACGCTGTCCGCGGGGCCGATATTGTAAATGTAGCGGCTTCCGGAAAGGTTTACCCCCGTATTGAGGAAGAATGGCTTAAACCCGGCGTATTTGTGTCACTTCCGGCCGGCATCGACATGGATCCTGAGTTCCTGGTCAGTGACCGCTGCCGCCGCGTGGTGGATAACTGGAAGATGTATGAAGCATGGTCAGAAGAACTCACAACACCGTATTGGAACATCATGGGACTGATCGGCACCAAGTATCTCGATTTAATCGAAGAGGGCCTTATTGCAAAAGAGCGGATTGACAATCTCGGAGACATCACCGCAGGTAAAATCCAGGGACGGACGAGTGAAGATGAGAAGATTCTGTTCGGTATGGGCGGGATGCCGGTCTACGACGTGGCCTGGGGATACCAGCTTCTCCAGAATGCAAAAAAAATGGGGCTCGGCACTTCGCTGAACCTGTGGGAAAAACCGGATCTGGCATAAGCACCCCCACCGCTTAGCCTTAAATATACCGGAAAGCAATTGAGGGAGCCTCCAAATCACCGAAACTCATGTGATTTAGAGGCTCCTTTTCAGTTTATTTATTTACTTTATGTCTTATTTTGCATTATGGGATTTGGCATGGCTTGGAGCTACGAATCTTCCCTGCTCATCTTTCACCAGCTTACCTTCTTTTACAAGGTCATTCGGGCTGAAGATATCGTTGATATTCCAGCAGCCTGGAGTTGGAACCACGATGTTCTCCATCGGAGCCTCTACCAGGAACGGACGTCCTGCCCTGTTGGCTTCAATTGCTTTCTCAAGGGCCGGTTTGAACTCTTCTGCGGAGTTTACACAGATAGACTCAACGCCGTATGCTTTTGCAACATCGGCCCAGCGTGGTGTGTAGCTTTCACCGTCCGGTGTGTGGAATACGGTACCGAATTTTGTATGGTAGTTTGCATTCTCAAGTCCTGCGATTGTACCAAATGCGGAGTTGTTCATAACAACCCATGTGCAGGCGATGTTCTGCTCTACTGCGGTTGCAAGGCAGGTTGGGTTTACACCGAAGCCGCCGTCGCCGGTAAGTGTCAGGCAGATCTTGTCAGGAGCAGCCATCTTGCCGCCAAGTACTGCGGACGCACCGAAGCCCATTGTGGCAAGGCCGGATGAATGATGGATAGTTCCCGGAATTGTAATATCATACTGCTGTGCAACACCGTTCTTGTTCCAGCCTACATCGGTGAAGATTACTGCATCCTCCGGAATGACTTCCCTTACATCCTTTAAGATGCGCTGCGGTGTCATCGGGAAACGGCTGTCGTTGGCAATGTCGGTTCTGCTCTCCTTGAACGCTGCCTTTGCCTCTGCAATCATTGCCCTCAGTTCCGGATTCTTTTTGCCTTCCGGGCAGATTTTCTTAACTTCTTCCAGAATCTGTGCCAGGCCAATCTTCAGGTCGCCGATGGCGCCGATTTCAACCGGATAGTTACGGCCGATTTCCATCGGGTCGATATCTATCTGCAGGAATGTCGTATAATCAGGGTCAAATGTTACGCCGCGGTACCAGCTTGAGCTGTCCGCCTCTGCGAAACGCGTTCCAAGGCCAAGGATAACATCGGCTTTTGTGGTAAGGGAGTGTGTAAATTCAAGTCCCCAGAAACCTGTCTGGCCAATCATCAGAGGATGACGGTCTGAGAGGCAGCCCTGTCCCATCAGGGTACGGGAAACCGGAATATCCAGGAACTCAGCCAGGGCAGCCAGTTCTTCGGATGCCTGGGAAAGCAGAATTCCGCCGCCTGCATGAAGTACCGGGCTCTTTGCCTCTACCAGCTTCTTTGCAATTGCTTTTGCCGCTGCCGGATCCAGGGCCGGACGCATGGTCAGGTGGCTGTCTTTATAGGTGCGGTCCCAGAGATATTCTTCCATCTCGCGTGAGAACATATCCATCGGCATATCAACCAGGACAGGTCCCGGACGGCCGGACTCAGCGAGGCGGAATGCCTTATCCATGATGTCGGGAAGAGCTTCCACGTCGTCTACGCGCCATGCACGTTTTACAACCGGCTCAAGCATTTTGTACTGTGTTGCATCCCCGTGCATATTCACTTCCTGATGAGGATGGCGGCCGAAGTAATAGCTTGGCACGTCACCGGCGATAACAACCATCGGGATGGAGTCAAATGCTGCGTTGGCAACACCTGTCAGCACGTTTGTGAGGCCAGGCCCAAGGTGGCATAAAACGACAGATGCCTTGTGTGTAAGACGGGCATAGCCGTCTGCCGCAGTGGATGCCACCGCCTCATGCCTGTTTGAGATATATTTTACTTTATCATTGCGGGACAGAGCGTCCAGCAGACCAATTACCGTATGTCCGCAGAGGCCGAAGACGTACTTCACATCACGGCGCGCCAGATAATCTACCATCAAATCGGAAACCAGTTTCTTACTCATAGTTGTTCCTCCATTTAGATTCTTTCTTTTTATTTATTACGTATTACCGTATCTTTTTTGGGTTCTTTTTCTAAATTTATAACTACTTCTTAACACGTTGGA
>CATWBR010000376.1 GCA_958349075.1 uncultured Clostridium sp. | reverse complement strand
AAAGAGGAGTAAGTTATCTTACAACATCACAGAGAGCCGTGTCAAGGTGGAAGCATGGTATGAAGTTGATAACCGAATGGACTTTTGAGGGCAGCCCTGAACAACAGTATGGGCTGACGGAAACCGCAACCGTTATCTGGCGGCATATATGTTTGTATATGAATGAGTGGACTTTAAGTCAAAGTCAATTTGGGTGGTACCGCGGATTTATCAATTCGTCCCAGATGCAGTTTTCTGCGTCTGGGATTTTTTATTTCACAGGAAAGTTCGTTCCATGAAATAAAAACACTCCGCGAGGATCGCACTGAGGCGGTAAGGAATAATGTCGCCGCAGCGATCCGCTTCAGGCGGAGAATCAGGAACCATCCCCTCAGAAAACGGAATTTATTTGCAAAAATCATAAAAACAGTAAATGGAGGAAAGAATTATGAAAAAGAAAGCATTTGCAGCATTATTAATCGGCGCGGTGGCAGCAGCCATGTTGTCCGGCTGTTCTTCAGGCAATACACAGGAAACAACAAAGGCTTCTGAGACAGAGGCCGTTTCAGAAGCAGAATCCACAGAGGGGGCCGCTGCTTCAGAAGCCGGTTCCGAGGCGGAGCAGACCGCAAAGCCGGCAGAAGGACAGTATACCATCGGCATCGGACAGTTTGCCGTTCACGGCTCACTTGACAACTGCCGTGAAGGTTTCATCCAGGGACTTGCAGAGGAAGGTTTTGTTGAAGGCGAGAACCTGACAATCCTTTATGAGAACGCCAATGCCGACGGCGGAACTTCCAGCCAGATCATCACCAACTTTATTTCCAAAAAAGCCGATTTAATCTGTGGCATTGCAACGCCTATCGCCCAGAGCGCCTACAGCGCCGCCAGAAAAACGGGCACTCCCGTTATCTATACAGCGGTAACCGATCCGGTTATGGCTGAGCTTGCCAATGCCGACGGCACACCGGTCGGAGAAGTTACGGGAACGAGTGATAAGCTCCCTGTAACAGAACAGCTTCAGATGATCCGTGAGATCCTCCCTGATGCAAAAAAAATCGGTATCATGTACAGCACAAGCGAGGTTAACTCTCTCTCTACAATCGAAGAATATAAGGCAGCCGCTCCTGAATACGGATTTGAAATCGTTGAAAGCGGCGTTTCCTCCACAGCAGATGTTCCGCTGGCAGTTGATCAGTTGGTTCAGAAGGTTGACTGTATCAACAACCTGACGGATAATACAGTAGTAAGCGCCCTTCAGGTTGTCCTGGATGCGGCTAACAAAAAAGGCATCCCGGTATTCGGAAGCGAAGTAGAACAAGTTAAGGTAGGCTGCCTTGCATCCGAAGGACTTGACTATGTTGCTCTCGGAAGACAGACCGGCCAGATGGCTGCCAAAGTGTTAAAGGGTGAAGCAAAAGCCAGCGAAATGAATTTTGAAATAATTAAGGGCGCTTCTTTCTACGGCAACACAAAGGTTGCGGAAAACCTTGGCATCACCTTACCGGAAAGCCTGACTAAAGATGCAGCAGAAATGTTTAACGAAATTACACAGTAATTATTAAGAAGAAATTTGGAGGTTTGCCATGTCTATCATACTTGGCGTTTTGAATGAAGGTTTAATCTATGCACTGATGGCTTTGGGCGTTTATATCACCTACACCATCCTCGACTTTCCGGATCTTTCGGTAGACAGTACATTCCCTATGGGAGCGGCTGTCACCGCCACTCTGATACTTGCCGGACTGCCGCCGTTCCTCACCCTTTTTATTGCATTTGCGGCAGGCGCCCTGGCCGGAATGGTTACAGGACTGATCCACGTCAAACTGAAGGTGCGTGATCTTCTTTCAGGAATTATCGTCATGACGGCGCTGTATTCCCTGAACTTAAGAATTACAGGCGACAAAGCAAACCTGCCGATTTTCAGCAAAGATACGATATTTGACAATGAATTTGTTTACGGTCTCCCGTCACCTCTCGGTGAATTCAGCACCGTAATCATCCTTCTTCTGATTGTCGCAGTAGTCAAGGTTCTTCTCGACATGTATATGAAAACCCGCTCCGGATATCTTCTGCGGGCCGTAGGCGACAATGAAACCCTGGTCACCTCCTTAGCCAAGGATAAGGGCTCTGTCAAAATCCTCGGCCTTGCACTGGCAAACGGTCTGGCTGCTCTCTCGGGCGCCGTGTACTGTCAGCAGAAAGGGTTCTTTGAAATTTCCGTCGGCACCGGCACCATTGTCATGGGTCTTGCAAGCGTTATAATCGGAACAAAGGTATTCGCCAGATTCGGGAAACTGAAAGCCACGACTGCCGTTATTCTGGGAACCATCGTATACAAAGCCTGTGTTTCCACAGCTATGGCCCTCGGACTGAAGACACTGTACTTAAAGCTCATCACATCCATATTCTTCCTTGTGATCCTTGTCGTCAGTGAGAATGGAAAGAAGAAGGTGAAATAAATGCTGGAAATAAAACACATTGATAAATATTATAACCATGGAACAGTCAATGAGATGTGCCTGTTTGAAGATTTTAATCTGACCATCGATGAACACGACTTTGTCTCTGTAGTCGGAAGCAACGGTTCCGGCAAGACGACACTTTTAAATATCATTTGCGGCAGCATCCCGGTGGACAGCGGACGGATTATCATAAACGGCAAAGATATCAGCCGTATGCCCGAATTCAAACGCCAGCGCACCATCGGCCGCGTTTATCAGAATCCGGCCATGGGCACCTGTCCCAATATGACCATCCTTGAAAATATGGCTCTGGCCGACACAAAGGGGAAACCGTTCAACTTAAAGCGGGGCACCGACAAACAAAGAATCGATGCTTACCGTGAAACCCTGAGCACCCTTGGCCTTGGTCTGGAAGATAAACTGGAAGTGAAGGTCGGCGTACTCTCCGGCGGGCAGAGGCAGGCAATGGCGCTTCTGATGTCCACGATGACACCCATCGAATTTCTGATTCTGGATGAGCACACCGCGGCCCTGGATCCGAAAACGGCCGAGATTATCATGGAACTGACCGGCAAGATTGTCCGTGAAAAGAAACTGACCACTATCATGGTCACACACAATCTCCGCTATGCCGTTGAATACGGCAACCGCCTCCTGATGATGCATCAGGGCAATGCCATTCTCGATCAGAAGGGCGAGGCTAAAAAGGCAACGAAAGTGGAGGATCTGCTCGACAGATTCAATGAGATTAGTATTGAGTGCGGCAACTAAAGCGATAATACAAACAGCAAATCGGATGAAGGCAGGGCGGACATTAATTTGTCCCGCCCTGCCTTCTTTATTGAGTGGCAATGAAAAGTTCGCGAAGCGTGCTTTTCGTTGTTTAATCTCTGTTTTCCGCAATCCGGGCCGCCAGCCCGTCTATATTTTCATATAATATCCCCAGTTTCTTCGGTTCCAGCCTGGATACGGCGGCCGCTATTTTTTTATCCAGGAAGTTCATCCTCTCCGGTCTCAAATCCCCGCCGAAATTAACGGTTTCCACCGCATGTTCAAGCAGACGGAATGGAAAATTGTGTTTAAAAAAGCGGTCCGCCTCTTCGGGTGCTGTGCAGCAGATAAAGAGCGCCGTTTTCTTTGTAAGCAGCGTCTTCAGGTTTCTGCTGCAAAATGCCCTTACTTCTTTTTGTAATTTCCCCACATAGATCGAACCGCCTGCTACAACCCAGTCATACTGCGCCAAATCTGCATTCCCCATGCTTTTCAGATCCATTGTATCCGTCCCCGGACCGAGTCTGCCCTTCAGGTACTCTGCACAGTCCCGCGTACAGCCATATTTTCCTGCAAATAAAATCAGTGTTTTCATAAAATTCTCCCTTGCCTTACGCGGCCGGCTCCTGCCGTTAACATTACCGGCTAATCCCACCTGTCAGCAGTTCCACAAAATCATCAGAAAGCTGGCTGAAATTCTCAAGCACATACAGCCGGTTTTCAATAGCGCTTATAACAAATCCCAGGAGCGCGCTTACAATCATCCAGCCTGTGCCGCGGATACCAGGCTTAAACGCCTCTTCTTCAATTCCTTTTAAAAGGAGCCGGTCCAACATGCCGATTCCCTCGTTAGATGGAGTGGAATTCTTATTTTCATTTGCAAAGATAACATTTATTCCGCTGTAAATAATTGCTTTCGCCATCTCCGGTTTTCCGGTGAGGCACCTTATAAATTCCGCCAGAACCGCACGGACCTGCTGCGTTACGGGGGCGCTGCCGTTTGCCGTGAGACAGGCGGCAGTGCCTGCCTCTATCTCACGGTAGAGGCCGTCGGCCATATCTGTAATAATCTGTGCTTTGTCCTTGTAATAAAGATAAATTGCCGTGGGGGAATATTCGATTTTTGCCGCAATCTTTCTGATTGACAAATTATCATATCCTTCCTGATTAAAAATTTCAACGGCGGCATCCATAATTTTCATTTTCATTTCCGCCTTCTCTGCGTCACGCCGTTCCCTGCTTCCCATAATCCGCCTCACTTAACACTGTTAATTTATTTTACAGTGTAATTATAACCGGTCATTTCAAACTTGTCAATCACGAAATCATTTGCCTCATCCGGACACCTC
>CATWBR010000375.1 GCA_958349075.1 uncultured Clostridium sp. | reverse complement strand
CCTTCCGTCTATTTTAGTACTTTAAACTGATAACTTATTTTCTGAAAATTAACCCGGCTCTTACCACCGCCTCTAATCTTCTGGGTCTTCATATTTCTCATCCAGTTTTTTTCTCTGCTTTTTGGTCAATGTTCCGACCAAAGTAAGAACTGCAAAGGTAAAACAAAATATAAATAGCATAAATATGCCGGAAGACAGTAGGATATCCGAAAAGGGCAATTCTTTGCCGGAGGCCGACAGACGGATATATTGCATCACCGTAAAAATAACGGTAGCAATTATTGTCGAACCTGCCGACCAGAGCAGATAAGCCGTGATTCCCGGCTTGGTGCGGGTAAAGTCCTCCCATTCTCCCCTGCGGATATCGGAAATAATCAAATAAGCGCTGCCAATCAGCAGGATCGAAAACTCGGATCCATAATAGGCAAACGGCAGATTCAGTAACCAGGACTGTATGATCAGAGATACGATCAGCAGTGTGTAAAAGATCCAGCATGTTATTTTTCTCGACTGAAGCATTTCCAGTGTCTGTCTTTCATCCATGTTATTCTTAAATAATTTCATTTATCTTCCTCCTCCCAGAATAATTCGTCCAATGTTTTGTTAAGTGCCCGGCAGATACTGATGCACAAATTCAATGAAGGGTTGAATTTACCCGCCTCTATCATACCGATTGTCTGCCTGGTAACACCTGTCTTTTCCGCCAGTTGTTCCTGGGACAGATCACATTCTATACGGGCGATTTTCATTTTTTTGTTTTTCATGTGAGTGCCTCCTTTGTATTTGATATTATAATATATATATTGCTAAATGTAAAGTATATATTGCATTTTTTGGAGTTTCGGTCAGATTTAGGCCAGCGACTGAATTCAAACTGTATTTTGACACGGAAGGTTTGACACGGGAGACATGGGAGCTTAGAATGAAAAGAGATAGAATCATACGCGGGTAAAGCGTTCCGCCGTGTAATAAGAGAGAGGAGAGGGAATATGGACGCAGGAGAATTAAGATATGTAGTAGAACATCGTTTTTTGCCGGATGAACTGTTCCGGGAGCCGGCGCAGATAATCGGTGCATTGTCACATAAAAAGGAAGAATTTATCTGGAAGCTGTATGAGATTCTTTCCGATGCAGAAAAGATTGAAAATCCTTATAAAAAAGAAGATTTCACCGTCCAGCTTTACAGGCTGGAGGAACCGTGGTTTATGGCACAGATTATAATGCCGGATCCTGGTTCAGAGCCTCTTTGCAGCAGAGTGTACATAGTATTCGGGGAAGAATTTAAAAAGGTTTACTATTTCACCGTTGAAAAGGGAGGCGTGCTCCAAAAAGACGGTAAAGATGAATGGTTTTTATGCAGGTGGACGGACAAAAAGGAGCATGAAAATTACGGCAAAATTTCCGGTGGGGAGAAGGAAGAGGTCGAAAGGATCGTGGAACTGATCAACAAAGATGGTGAGGCCTGACAGAGAAAGTGACGGGCGGTGTGGCCGCCGTCAATAAAAACCAGCGGACCGGACAAGTAGAACCGGGGCCGCTGGTTTTTATGTGATAGAAAAAAGACATCAGGCCGTGAGAACCCGGCGTTTATCATTTTGTATGCCGTAGAGAACGCGGGCCGTGACGGATACGAGCACGATGAAGGCGCCAATCATGGAGCGGAATCCGGGGGCTTCTCCAAGAAATAAGAAGACCCATACGGGATTCATCACCGGATCGATAATTGGCAGCAGTACGGTTTCGAGAGCGGAAAGCCCGGTACTGGCGATGGCATAGAGTGTATACGTGAAGGCGCATAAGGCTCCGGCCAGAAGCAGGAAAAAGATGCTTCCGGTATCCGGCATTCCGGCGGAACAGACAAAGGGGATGCCGATGACTCCGGAAATTACATTTCCAAAAAACATGGCCAGGGCAGGGCTGCCGTCCTTTTCAAGCCGGAGAAAGATGGAGATTCCGGCAAATGTGACTCCGTTCAGCATTGCAATCAATTTACCCACCAGGCTGCCGCCGCCCGCCGAATCGGTAAAGAACAGGATCATCCCGCCGAAAACAAAGACCATGCTGAAAATATCCGCCTTTATGATCCGTTCCCCTAAAAAAATCCGGGCCAGCACTGCTACGTAAATCGGAGCGGTGTACTGCATCATGATGGCGATGGCGGAAGAGGCCAATTTTGTCGATACAATAAAACTGTAGTTAAATGCGGCATAGCAGACAGCGCCTCCGATAACATAGCGGCTGATATGTATGTTTTTCTCTTTCAGAATAAGAGGGGCCAGCAGGACTGACGCGATAATACTGCGTCCGGCGGCAATCGCATAGGGGCTCCAGGCAATCATTTTAATATTCCATCCGGCCAGGCTCCAAAGAAGGGCGACAATACAGGTCAAAAGCATAGCTTTTTTATGGTTCATGATGTTATGTTCCTCCGCTCAGATCGTGTCATTCTATAAAATTTCTTCATCATCTTTATATCTCGCAATACCCCAGCCGGTATAGCCGCAGAACAGGCCAATCAATGGAGTCAGATAGCACAGGAAGATATACGGCAGGTATTCCATAAAGGGAACATTGATGGTAGCGACGATATAAAGCGCTGTGGAACTCCAGGGAATGATGGTGCCTCCAATGGTATTGCAGTCTTCCATAAGCCTTGATAAGTTTTCGGGTTTTAAACGTTTCTCTTTGTAGATATCGAGCATGGTGGACTGCAGCATTACGTCGGAAAAATAATGGGAGCCGGAAAGCATCTGTGCAACATATGCGATTATTTCCGATATCAGGATCAGGCTTCCGGTGGAGCGGATCAGTTTCGCCAACTGAGTTACAATGACGTGGATGACGCCCATTTCTTTCATCATTCCGCCGATGCCGACACAGAAGATAATCGTCATACAGGTTCCCAGCATGCTGGTGATGCCTCCGCGGTTCAGTAAGGATGCGAGAAACGGGTTCTCAAATTCCCTGCTAAAGCCATTGTAAAGGCTGTTGAATGCCAGTGAAGTGGTGGAACCCTGATACAGGACGGCAACGAGGATTCCGGCAAAAGAACCGGCCAGCAGGGCCAGTGTCGGATTTTTCCGCATAAGGAGCAAAATAAGTACGATGGCAACCGGAATCAAAACCGGGAGCCCTAAATGAAAGTTGGCGGCAATACCTTCCTGAGTGGCCAGAATTAAAGAGGTATCCAGGCTGCTTGTCTGAGATACCCGGAGTCCTAAGACGGTGAAAAGACCGAGCGTGATGAAATAAGCAGGTCCCGTTGTATACATCATATGGCGGATATGGGTGCTGAGAGGAGCGCCTACGATGGCAGCGGTAAAATTGGTTGTATCGGAAAGCGGGGAGATTTTATCTCCAAACCAGGCGCCGCAGATAGCCGCGCCTGCGGTCATTCCGGCAGGAACTCCCAGACCGGCCCCGATCCCGACGAGGGCAACGCCCATGGTTCCCAGCGTACCCCAGGACGTTCCGGTCGCGACCGAAACGATAGAACAGAGAATCAGAGAAGCGGGAAGAAAGAATTTGGCGCTCATGATGTTCATTCCGTAATAGACGATGGAGGGAACGGTTCCGGATGCCATCCAGGTTCCGGTCAGGCCGCCTATGGCGAAAATAATAAAGAGCGTGGTCAGGACACCGGAGAGGCTTTCGGCCGCTTTCTTCTCTAAAATGTCGTAGCTGAAACCGAGCGGAACTGCCAGAAGGGTCATGAGAAGCCAGTTCAGGAACATAATGACGTTTAAGGAAGCTCCGAAAAACTTCATGCCTGTGAACGTGCTGACTGCCAGGGCAAGAAGCACAAAGAGCGAGTATTGAAATGACGGTGTCTTAAAATTTTTCTTGTTTTCCATGTAAAAATCCCCCAATATTTTGATTATAGTAGATGTTTAGCGGCACAGGCCGATGAAATCCGTAAAGAGGCAGAGTGATTCGTCCGATTTCGGCAGAAGCATTTCGGGATGCCACTGAACTGCGGTTATCTTTTTACCCGGTACCCACAGACCTTCTATCACACCGTCGGGAGCCGTGGCACAAAGCTTTACGCCTGTTCCTGGATCCTTCACCGACTGGTGGTGAATGCTGTTGACATTGAGCTCAGTGCGTCCATAGATCCGGTGAAGCGGAGATTCCTTCTCCAATGTAACAGTGTGTACGGCGTCGCTGCGGATATGGCCGAAGGAATGGCCTCCACTGTCCGGGCATTGGGAGGATATATCCTGGTAGAGCGTGCCTCCCAGTGCAACATTGATCAACTGCATTCCACGGCAGATTCCAAGAAGAGGCTTATCGGCCTTGATAGTTTCCAGGATCAGGGCTATGTGGGTGCGATCCATCTCAAGGTCAAAACTGCCGCATTGAGGATGAGGAAGTTCATGGTAGAGTATGGGAGAGACATCCATTCCCCCGGTTACCAGTATTCCGTCGCAAAGCTCAACATAGCGGCGGATTTCCGGCAATCCGCATACCGGGGGCAGGGAAACGGGAAGCCCTCCGGCTTTGGCAATGGCATCAATATAATCGGTATTGACAGACGCCTTGGGTATTCCATTCAAAAAAGTAC
>CATWBR010000374.1 GCA_958349075.1 uncultured Clostridium sp. | reverse complement strand
GGTTAAGATAGGAATCAAAATTGCTTGCATGTTTTTTCCCCATCCAGCTAATGACAATCATACTGATAAAATAAATAGCCATAACAATTACAATCGTAGTGATCAAAGTACTCCTCCTCTCCCGGATGCCGATTTCCTCCCGCGGTTCCCCAACCGCTTATACGGAGGAAACCGGCATGCCTAACCCTCGTATAACCTATTTTTGCGTATAAAAATCCCACCGCACGCCGCCTGTTACGGCGGCAGCGGCTTTCCGGTTCCCCAACCGGCTGATGATTTATATTTTTACTGGTATGAATTGTGCAGGATCCTTGCTGTGATCGATGTAGAAACTATAAATGGTGTAAATGATGTGGATGATGTAATTACGGAATCAGGGAAATGCGTTTCAAGTCAAAGTATTCTTCCATACTCCAGCGCGACTGGTCACATCCAAGTCCCGACTGCTTGATTCCAATATGGGGGGTGTGCGGGCCTCCGCCTGCTCCGTTAATATAAACGTCGCCGGCTTCCAGAACCTCAAACGCTTTGGCGATATCGCGGGCGTCGTGTCCGTAGAAATAGGATGCCAGGCCGTATTCGGTGTCAATTGCCTTTGCCAGAGCGTCATCCAGCTCTTTAAACGGCTGAACGCTGATAATCGGCCCGAATATCTCCTCTTTGCAGACTCTCATCTCCTCGCGGACATCGCGTAAAAGAGCCGGTGTAATGTAGTTGCCTTCCTGTTTCTCCTCCGGTACCGTGCCGCCGCATACCAGTGTGGCGCCCCCGGCTACCGCCTCGTCGATCAGCTCCAGCATACGGTCTCTTGCGCTGCGGCTGATCATCGGCCCCATCACATAACCTTCATCGTGCTTACAGCCCAATTTTACCTCTTTCAGCCCCTCTTCCACTTTTTTGAGGAACTCTTCGTAAATATCCTCGTGTACATAGATGCGGTTATAGTTGGTGCAGATCTGTCCCGCATTCGAAACCTTCATACCGATTGTATTTGCCACAACGTAGTCTACGTCGCTGTCAGGCATAACAATAACAGGGGCGTTTCCTCCCAGTTCCAGTGAAAAACGCTTGATGGATGTGGATGATGCCTCGGCCATGGCGCGCCGTCCTGTTTCACAGGAACCAATCAAAGTAATCATTCTGGGAATTCTGCTTGTATTTAATACCCTGGCAACGGTACTCGGCGGGCCGCTGACAAAGTTGATCACGCCGGCTGGAAGGCCTATCTTCTCACAGATTGTTCCTATATAGAGCGTAGACAGCGGTGTATCACTGGCCGGTTTGACGATCAGGGGATCTCCTGCCACCATGGCCGGGCCAATCTTTAACGCCATCATTGCAACGGGATAATTCCAGGCAATGTGAGCCACGACCACACCCATGGGACGGCGCTCAATCGCATGATACAGTTCACCGTAAGATTTATTCGGGGAATAAACGGTGGTACCGTCCATCCTCTTTCCTTCTTCGGCATAATACTGGATAAATTCGTCAAACATAACGAGATCATCCATGGCCGTGGCATAAGGTTTGCCCGATTCTACCGACAGAATCTCGGCAATCGCTTCCTTTTCGGCCATAATTGCGCTGTTCAGTTTCAAAAGCCACTCGGCCCTGGTCCCCACCGGGGTTTTCGCCCACGGTTTAAACGCCGCCTGGGCAGCCTCAAGCGCTTCTTCACACTGCTTTTCAGATGCGGTTGCCAGCTCTGTGATAACCGTGTTGTCGGACGGGTCAAGTATCCTGACGATTTCACCCTGACCGTCGACCAGTTTTCCATTAATATACTGTTTGTACATCCTTGTCCATCTCCTTTATAATCATTTTATTTGTGTTCTATTATCAACTCACATTATATCATATTCACTACGTGAATATGGGTCTCCGACGGAACTGAGCGCCCGGCTTTCAGCAGTTATTGCTGAAACCGGTATGCGCAGATATATGTCCACTTCGTGTACATTATATCATATTCACTACGTGAATATGGGTCTCCGACGGAACTTCCTGTCAATACCGATGTATCCCATGCTTATATAATACCCTCGTTTTTCAATCTTTCCATCTCGCCTTCCGTCATCCGAAGCACATTCCGGTAAATTTCCTCCGTATGCTCCCCGACTTCCGGCGCGGGCCTGTATTCCAGTTCGGGGTGGCCGCTCAGTTTGAATGGGAATCCCATATAGGCTACCTCCCCCACACCGTGCACATCCTGGCTGATAATATAGCCGTTCTCATTCAGGTGCGGATCCCGCAGAAGCCGTCCCGGTGTTGCGCAGATTCCGCATGGAATATCGGCTTCGATAAATTCTTTTTCCAGTTCCCCACATGTCTTCCCGTCCGCCCATGCCTGGATTTCTCCCATCAGCAGATCCATGTCCGCCACCCGAAGTTCAATGTTGTCAAGATACTTTGGGTTCCCAAGAATACGGTGATCCGGAATCAGCTTCAGCAGCCGCCTGAAAAGCGGATCCGTTCCGGCGTGGAAATTGATCCATCCGTCCTCTGCCTTCAGATATCCGTAGGGCGAACTGTCGTCGCCGCTTATGGCCGCCTCATCTCCGTTGACGCTGGCGTCCGCTATGGCTGTTGTCCGGATCATGGAAGAACCGGCTACCATAGACACATCCAGGAACTGCCCTTCTCCTGTCTTGATCCGCTCATATAAAGCCAAAACAGTTCCAAAGGCAGCATACATTGCAGCCATGTAATCGTGAATCGGGCCTTTGCTGCGTTCCACGCGGCCTTTTTCCATCCTTGTCACTCCTGATACGGAGGAAATAATTCCGTCAAAGGCCGTCCTGCCGCTCATAGGCCCGCTTTGGCCGAAACCGGTCACGGAAACCATGATGATGCGCGGATTGATTTTCTTTATCTCCTCATAGCCCAGCCCCATCTTGTCCATGACCCCGACACGGAAGTTTTCAATCACAACGTCTGATTGCTCAATCAGTTTCTTCGCCACCTCAATCCCCTGCGGGGTGCGCAAATCCGCGGTAACGCTTTTCTTGTTCCTGTTGTACGCCGGAAAGAACAGACTGACGCCATCCTTCCACGGCCCAACCGTTCTGGTGGCCTCACCGGTTCCCGGTTTCTCAACCTTTATAACCTCCGCCCCCATATCCGCCAGCAGCGCTCCACAGTACGGTCCTGCGATATAACGCGTTAAATCCACAATGCGGATTCCCTCTAAAATGCCTGACACAAGTTTCCCCCCTCTCCTGTTATCCCGTTCCGCCTGCGTTTTATCTAAGCAGATGGCTCGAGATAACAGCTCTCTGGATCTGGTTTGTGCCCTCAAAAATCATGAATATCTTGGCATCGCGCATCAGTTTCTCCACCTCATATTCCCTGGAGTAACCGTATCCTGAGAAAATCTGTACAGCGTCCAGCGCATTCTGCATAGCCGCCTCCGAGGCAAATGTCTTTGCAATGGCATCCATTTTACCGTCCACCGCTCCGCTGTCAATCATGGCCGCACACTGGTAAACGAGACTTCTGGCCGCCTGGTTCCTGATTTCCATATCAGCCAGCATAAACTGAATTGCCTGTAAGTTTGCGATCGGCTTTCCAAATGTGATTCTGGTTTTTGCATACTCCACGCTCAAATCAATGGCTCTCTGGCTGAGTCCCACGGCCATGGCCGCGCACTCAAGTCTGGTACGGTCAAGAGTCTGCATGGCCAGTTTAAATCCTTTTCCCTCTTCTCCCAGAAGATGATCCTCCGGTACATGAACCTCCTCAAGTATCACGTCGGCCGTTGTGGAAAGGCGGATTCCCATTTTATCCTCATGCTTTCCAACCGAGAGTCCTTCCCTGTCCCGCTCTACCAAAAATGCGGAAATTCCTCTTGTCCCCATATCGGGCGTGGTCTTTGCAAATACGACGTAAAAATCGGAATGGGGAGCATTGGTAATA
Organism: uncultured Clostridium sp.; assembly: GCA_958349075.1. Classification (GTDB taxonomy): domain Bacteria; phylum Bacillota; class Clostridia; order Lachnospirales; family Lachnospiraceae; genus Otoolea. The sequence goes on along the minus strand of CATWBR010000374.1, from coordinate 658 downwards.
AAACATTTGCGTCCTGTAATAATATATTCTCCATCTTTTTTAATGGCCTTTGTCCTGATCGCCCCCGCATCGGAGCCGGCATCCGGCTCTGTCAGGCAGAAGGAACCCATTCCTCCATTGATCAGCACGTCGGCTGCATACCGTTTCTGTTCTCCAGTTCCGGCGAGGAGAATCGGCTTCATCGCCAGCGTGCTGGCCTGGACTGCTACGGAAAATCCGGCGTCCGCCCTGGCGAATTCCTCCGCTACAAGGATATTGGCCGTCGTCTCCAACCCTGCTCCTCCTAACTCCTCCGGAATGCAGAGGGAGGTATACCCCAGCTCTGCCGCTTCCCTGTAAACCTCCAGCGGTGTTTCTCCCTTCAAATCATACTCTTTTGATACTGGCCGGATCTTCATCTCTGCAAATTCCATGGCCATGTTCTGAATTTCCCTGTTTTCTTCTGATAAAATGTGTGGCATCTTTTTCCTCCTGCTTCTCTCTTTTCATTGCCGCGGTTCCCGTCCACTCTGGGACCGGCAGCCCGCTCCGTCCTTCTTCCCCTATCAGACACAAGGACGGCCTGTGTGATAATTTTAGTATTCAGTTCACGTTTTACCTTATTTTCTAATGATTTCATTTTAACAGATATAATTATCTAAAAATAGCAGTTTACATT
>CATWBR010000373.1 GCA_958349075.1 uncultured Clostridium sp. | reverse complement strand
CTTTCTATACTATACCCTCTATACAGGTTCATGGAACAGGATTTCTCCGTCGAACAGCAGCTCGCCGTCGTATTCGATATGAAGCGGTTCATAATATCTTCGGCCTGTTTCATATTTGATCTTAACCGCCACCGGTTTAATTTCTCCTGAACTGTCTTTTACTTTGGTCAGGATGGTGGTGATACCACCGCTTTCAGAAATATTCCAGTCATCGGATGATTTCGAATAAGTGAGATCCGTAAGATAGCGGCTCAATTCCTGTTTGACGATGGCGGAGTATTTATCAATATCAGGCTCAGATTCGGTTTCGCCCGCCGTACTGTCCGCCTGCACTTTTCCGGTTCCGGCCGTTTCAAAAATATCTAAAACAGTGAGCTCCCCATCATCGCCGACGATATCCTGGACCCCTTTATAAAAGAGGGGAGTCCCGTGAATAAGAAAACTTTGTACGGATAGAATGAGCAGCACAGCGCATAGGGAACAGATGACGGTTATCACCGTTCTGGCCGTTTTGTTAAATTTCCGGTATCTCCACATGAGGAACAGTCCGAGAGGAAAACATAGAAGCAGTGCGGCGGCTGTAAAGCCGGAGGTTTTATAAAGACTCCGCCTCTCTGTCACCCGCTTTTGTTTCGATGATACATAATCATTTGACGATGGTTTCAGCGGGGCCGCTTCTTTTTTGACGGTTTCCCCGCAGACAGGGCAGTAATTTCCCTCAAAAGTTTCCCCGCATCTTCTGCATTTCACAGTACCGACTCCTTTCGCAATGGCTCATTGTAAAACAGGAAATCCGCCTTTCGCTCATGCGGTTTAGGCAGACGTCTTTACAAAATTATAGCACACAAAGCGGTAATGGCAAATCATAAACCGGTTGAACTTTTTCCATAAATCATGGATAATAGAAAGATAAGGACAGGATGGTCATGGGGAGGAGTAATATATGAATTTACAGTGGCTGTATTATTTTAATACAATCGCAGAGCTGGAACATTATACCAGGGCGGCGGAGCAGCTTCACGTCAGCCAGTCCAATTTGAGCCATGCCATTAAAGAGCTGGAGGATGAACTGGGAGCGGAACTGTTTGAGCGGAAGGGCCGCAATATTAAGCTGACGAAATACGGCGAAATCTTTCTGCCTTATGTTCAGCAGACAATCAATTCCCTGGAAGCGGGTATCACGACTTTGAAGGAGTATATTGATCCGAATGTGGGAACGATTGTCCTTGCCGGGTTTCAGTCGATTGCCCAGTTTGCCACCGATCTTATGGTGCGGTATCAGTCAGAGACAAACCGCCTGGAGGTGCAGTTTCAGTACAGCCAGGAAATATGGAAGGGAATGCAGGGAAAACTTCTGGATGGTTCGGTGGATCTGATCCTTGGGACAAGACTGAGTTATCCTCAGATCGACGCGGCTTATATCGGCACACATCAACTGGTTGTTCTGGTTCCGGAAGGGCATGAACTGGCCGGGGAAGAAAAAGTGGATTTGAAAAAGCTGGATGGTGAGAATTTTATTGCCTTTGATAGTAATGCGCAGCTTCGCGGCCAGTTGGAGAAACTGTTTGATGAGATGGGGATCCGCCCCAATATCGTTTCCGAGACGCCGAATGATCAGATTATTTATGGCCTGGTGGCAGCCAGGCGGGGAGTATCGATTGTGCCCTACCCTCTGGCGGGAGCGCCCTATAATACAAAGATAATTCCCATTGCCAACGATATACCCCAGCGCAGGATTTATCTGCAGTGGAATAGGGAGCGCTATATCCCTCCGGCTGCGAAATACTTCAGGGATTACATTATCCGCAGCGGTGAGGTGTTTGATCAGTATCTGGAGCATCACGGGATGCTGATAAGTTAAATAATTCGATACGGGCAGCAGCCGGGGAGGACGTTCTGTTTGAGCGTCCTCTTTAGATGCCGGAGCCGGTATCGAAAGACATGGACAGGAGGGATGGCCGATGCAGCGGATTTTTCTGGTCGAGGACGACAAGGCAATTGCTAAAAATCTAATACTTTTGCTCCGCTCGGAGGGATATACGGTTACCCATGCATCCACGCGCGGGGAAGCTTCCGCCGTGGCTGCCGGGAATAAATTCGACCTGGCATTGGTCGATATTGCCCTGCCCGACGGAAATGGTTTTACCGTATATACGGAAATAAAAGAAACGCAGGATATTCCCGTAATCTTTTTGACGGCATCCGGTGATGAGGCGAGCGTGGTTACAGGACTTAACATGGGCGCGGATGACTACATTACCAAGCCCTTCCGGCCCCGGGAGCTGATTGCGCGGATTGGAACTGCTCTGAGAAAAAGGGGGCGCCTTGGTTCGGTATTTGAAATCTGCGGCCTGCATGTCGATACGGCAAGCGGAGTGGTAAAAAAGAATGGCAGCGAGGTATTTCTTTCCGCGCTGGAATACCGCCTGCTGCTGGTGTTTATTAACAATCCCCATAATATCATTACGAGGGGGCGGCTGCTTGACGAACTGTGGGATGCGGCGGGAGAGTTTGTAAGTGACAATACATTGACCGTGTACATTAAACGCCTGCGGGAGAAAACAGAAGACGATCCGGCAAATCCAAGGATCATTCTGACCGTGCGCGGGACAGGATACAGATTGGGGGACGCGGATGCTTAGAAACAGGGAATTCCGGCGGTTTGTCATCTTATATGCCCTGATGGCGGTTATCGCTTTGATACTCGGCTTTCTGATTAATACGGCGGCCGGGATCCTCACCGTCTTTTTAGCCGCCGCATTCGGGACTGCTTTTTTTGTGTTTACCAAAGCCAGATATGACAGCATTGCCCGGCTTTCCAATCAAATTGATCTGGTGCTTCATAATGCCGAACGGCTGGAAATTGATGAACAGGAGGAGGGGGAACTTTCCATTCTGCACAGCGAAATTACGAAAATGATGCTGCGAATCCGGGAGCAGAATGATGCGCTGAAAAAAGAAAAGGTCCATCTGGCCGATTCTCTGGCCGATATCGCCCATCAGCTCCGCACGCCGCTGACATCCGCCAATCTCACGCTGTCTTTAATGGAAAACAGCAGGGATGATGCGAAACGGAAATTATTTGTGCGGGAAACCGAGGAATTGCTTGAACGGATGGATTGGCTGATTACATCCCTGTTAAAGATATCACGCCTGGATGCGGGCGTCGTAGAGTTCCAAAGTGAACCGGTCGATATAAATGCCATGATAAACGCGGCGCTCCGGCCGTTTCTCATTTTTATGGAACTGCATGAAATAGAAGTGGAGATGGACATGCGGCAGGGAGGATGTATCAGGGGAGATTCCGGCTGGCTTTCGGAGGCAGTACAGAATCTTCTCAAAAACTGTATGGAAAGTGTCGGAGATCACGGTAAACTGCAGATTACCTGCACAGCAAATCTGCTGTTTACCGAAATAACCATCCACGACAGCGGCGCCGGCTTTGAAAGCGAAGAGCTGCCCCGTCTGTTTGACCGGTTTTATCACGGGAAAAGTTCAAATAAGGCGGGATACGGGATTGGTCTGGCCCTTTCCAGAATGATTATCATACGTCAGGGCGGCACAATTACCGCAAAAAACCATCCGCAGGGCGGAGCGGTCTTTGCCATCCGTTTTCCCAGGGAATGAGCCGGTCTGGGTCCGCGGGCCGGACAAAATATCATGTCAGCCGGGAGAAGAGCAGGCGTAGCGCTGCACAATCAGGTTTCGCACACGCTGCACGGCCGGGGTGAGAGGCCGGCTGCGATCCCAGGAGAGATAGACGGTTCTTAAGAATTCTTTTCCCTTATCATCGATGGGAATTGCCCTGACGCGCTCCGTCTTCATGGCCGGTACCTCGGGCAGAATCGATACCCCGAATTTCAGGGCTACATACTGGAGAGCGGCATTGCATTCACGGACTTCAAAAACAACATTGGGGATCACGCCGCGCTGGGTGAATACGTGGTCGAGCTGTTTTCGCAGGCTGCTTGCCTTATCGAGCATCACCAGCGGCTCCCTTGCAAAATCTTCGAAGGTGACATAGGAGCGGTCGGCCAGGGGATGTTCCAGGGGGACGGCGAGATACAGAGGCTGCTTCATAATCGTGATGGAATCAGCCCATTCATCGCGGTGGGTGCAGAATGCCAGATCCAGTTTTCCGTTCTTAAGAAGGCTGAAAATATCAAAAGAAGTGTCTTCGGTAAAATGGAAGCGGATCTGCTGATTCTCGGGAAGACGGTACACCTCCTCAACCATGGATGGAATCAGGGAGGACGAGATGGAATGGAAATATCCGAGGCGCACCACAAGCGGTGCGGTGCCGGCCATCTGCTTTAAGGTATTGGTTCCTTCCTCCATCAGCATCAGGGATTTCTGTACATAGGGCAGAAATCTTTCACCGTAGTCGGTCAGACAGATTTTCCGGTTTTGTTTCTCAAACAGCTTGACGCCCAGTTCTTTCTCCAGTTCATTGATGGAATAGCTGAGGCTCGGCTGTGCGATATGAAGTTCCTCCGCCGCATGTGTATAGTGAAGCACGCGGGCCAGAGTGTCAAAATATTGTAATTGCAGCAAAGTCATGATGACACCGTCCTTTTTTTATGTATCACGCCCATATCTGAATTCAGAGATAAAATATAATA
>CATWBR010000372.1 GCA_958349075.1 uncultured Clostridium sp. | reverse complement strand
ACAAAATCAAAACAGAAATCTTCGCCTTCCAGGATGGAAAGAGGAGAGAATACATAGAAACGCTGAATGAAATCGGCGATAGATTCGGAGGCAGGATTTTCGGTGCATGGCATATGAAATTTCCTTAAATTGTTTTTATTAATATATGCCGGAGCGGGAAAAATATTATTAGTTGTAATGCGTTAGAAACGACAGGAACAGTAACAACTACCGCCGGTTATCTTTACGGGAGAGTAAAAAAATGGTACGATAGAAGCAGTGAAAGGCAAAATAGAGAGAAAAGAATGGGAGGACGAAGATGCATTTTCTGGGCTTAATGGCCGGACTGTTTGGGCTCGACATATTTTTAAAGGGTAAAGCAGAAGCCGGGAAAGCGGAGGATTATCCCAGGGATTTAGAGGGAACTTCCGGAAAAATCAGACTGTACAGGAATCATAATGAGGGGTTCTGTTTTGGACTTCTCAAACAGAACAAAGAGCTTGTGAAGAACGTTCCGCTTGCGTTCACGTCGGCCGTGACAGGCGTTTTTCTGTGGCTTCTGACAAGGAAGGGCCGGTTTATCGATAAACTGGGCTTTACATTTGTGACTGCAGGAGCACTCAGCAATCTTTTTGACAGGATGAAGAGAGGGTATGTGGTCGACTATTTCAGCTTTCAGTTTGGGTGGCTTAAGAAGGTGGTATTTAACATCGGCGATCTCTGTATCTTCCTTGGAACCTTCCTTCTGACCATATCGGAGCTTTTTCCAGATGCGGAGCATAAGGGCATACCGGAAAAAGTGAAGGAAAAGGAAGAATAAAAGAACCGGGAAATAAAAGAGCGGGAAGAATAAAGTCAAAGGAAGAATAACGTTAAAGGAAGAATAAAGGTAAGGGAAGATTGAGAAACTGCAGAGCGCCGGTATTTTCGGAACTCTGCAGTTATGGTTAATCCGGTTCAGTTTTCATCAAAGTTCAGCATAACTGCACCGATGGCAGTTGCAAAAGCGGCGTTCGGCGGTATGATGAAGTGGACGCCATAGAGGTCCTTCATCTTCTCAAACACGTCAAATACCTTTACAGCCGGCGGAAGACAGGCGAGGGAGCCTGTCAGGACAATGTCGGTCAGAGAGTCGTTCGTAAGGGCAAAGATGGCCAGGACACCGACGGTCTGGTATACCAGATTAAACAGGGCGGCAGCGACGTCACAGTCGTTGGCGTCATTTTTAACCTTACCGAAATTGGCGGCAGTCAGTTCAGGAGGCAGTGAGGCAATGTCTCCGCAGAAAATATCGCTCATCATCAGATCCACCTTAGACAGGTCGCCTTTTTCCGCCATGGAGGACAGGACAAAGATATCACTTTCGTGGAGAAAGTGTGAGGCCAGTCCGGAGAGCGTTCCTCCGCCCACTCCGCTGCCGCCGATGTGGCGGCTCTCTGTTTTATCCGCCCTTACAAAGGCGGTGCCGGTGCCGATACTGACGATCAGGGCCGCATCCAGCCCTGCGAGAGCCAGTCCGCCGCGGGCAATGGCTTCCAGTTCCACCGCCTTGACGGTTGGGATTCCATAAATATCTTCATTGACAAAGGAGGCTCCCACCCCGGTAAGTACGATTTTAGATACATCCGACAGAGAGAGCTTCTGCTCGCGCAGAAAGCGGCCGAGGGCGCCATACATGGATGTCATCTGATCCGAGGCCTTGACCTGGAGTGTGCCGAGAAGCTTCTTATCCTCTGAAAATCCGGCGATTTTTGTTGTGGAACCGCCGATATCGATACCAATCGTTGCTTTCATGATTTTTCCTTCCGTGTTAAGAGTAATCCGTTCATTGTCCGAATTATTACCATTATATACAGGGGCCGGGTTTTTAGCAAGCTGGGATTTATCTGAAATATGAGGGCGCCTGCGTAAGACGGCCGCCCCGGTATGGTTCTTATTTATCAACTATAAAAACAGCAACTTGACAGGCACTGTGAAATAATGTAAAATCAGCTTTAAAATACTTAAAAATAGGAGTTGATCTTTTTGGATTCAAGTGACGCCATACAGTTGCTTATATTAGTTGTTTTACTTGCTTTATCTGCATTTTTCTCATCGTCAGAGACTGCCCTTACCACGGTGAACAAGATTCGGATGAGGACTCTGGCCGATGCCGGTGACGGCAGGGCTGAGTTTGTCATGAAAGTAATCAGTAACCCGGGCAAGATGCTCAGTGCGATTCTGATCGGCAATAATATCGTAAACCTTTATGCTTCGTCTTTATCCACAATGCTGGCGACCAGGGCGTGGGGCAATGAGGCAGTGGGATTTGCGACAGGTGTGCTGACTTTACTCATACTTGTGTTCGGCGAAATCACGCCGAAGACAATTTCTACCATTTCAGCAGAGAATATAGCGCTTCGCTTTGCAAAAATTATATATATTATTATGGTAGTTCTTACACCGGTGATTTACGTTGTAAACCACCTTTCTTTTCTTGTACTGAAAATCTTCCGGGTAGATCCGAATAAGAGAGGGGAATCCATCACTGAGGACGAGCTCAGGACAATCGTGCAGGTCAGCCATGAGGAGGGCGTAATCGAGTCGGAAGAGAAAAAGATGATCAACAATGTGTTTGATTTCGGTGACGCCGTCGCCAAAGATGTGATGGTGCCGCGTATCGACATGAGTTTTGTGGATGTGAACAGCAGCTACGAGGAGCTGATTGATCTGTTCCGCGAGGAAAAGTATACCAGGTTCCCCGTCTATGAAGAGACAACGGACAACGTGCTGGGGATCATCAATATCAAGGACATTTTCCTGGCAGAGAATAAGGAAGATTTTTCGGTGAGGAGTTATCTGCGCCAGCCGCTCTATACCTACGAATTTAAGAAGGTTTCGGAGCTGATGATTGAGATGAGAAAGGTGATGATCAATATTGTCATCGTTCTGGACGAATACGGCGCAACGGCGGGACTTATTACGCTTGAAGATATGCTGGAGGAGATCGTCGGGGAGATACGTGATGAATACGATGAAGATGAAGAGAACTCCCTGATACAGATTAGCCCGAAGGAATATATAGTGGAAGGTTCCATGAAGCTGACCGATTTGAACGATTATCTGGAATTGAACCTGCAGTCTGAAGACTATGATTCGATTGGCGGCCTGGTTATCGGCCTCCTGGATCATCTGCCGGAAGAAGGCGAGGATGTGGTGATAGAGAATGTACGCCTGAGAGTGGACAGCGTGGAGAAGAACAGGATCGATAAAATCCATGTATACATTCTGAATCCGGTTGAGGCCGTAACCGCAATGCGGGAGGAAGAGGCGGAAAACCAGCAGAGAGAATAGGGAAAAAACGGCTCGGTGTATATACCTGCCGGAGAAGTTCAACCATTTGTGTAGAGTTTAAAATACGGCGGCGCCTGATAAATTCTGATATCAGGCGCCGCCGCTATTTTAGACCTTGTGAAACAGGCAAAGCTAAAAGTCAGGCAGAGTGTAGCTGCATGTGGTTAAACTGTCTCTGCGGCAGTGGCTTTCTTTTGGGTCATCAGGCTGACGGCTGCAAAGACAATCAGCGAGGGAATGAAAAGCGTGATTGCATAATAAGGCAGGGTATAAATCCCCAGCATTTGAAGGATTACAATGATTACGCCCACGACAGAGCTGGAAACTGCACCGGCCGGCGTAGCCTTCTTCCAGAGCCAGCCGCCCAGAAAGGGAATCAGGAGACAAACACAGCCGGCTCCGGTGACATGAATGTGCTGTCAGCTTATCATTCCGCCGATGGTGCCGCTACCGGCGCACATGGCGAAAATGAGGGCCAGCTCGTTCATATTGCTTCCAATGCTTTTGTTAATTACGAAGGACACAGCCAGAAGCACCAGAAAATAAACGGCGCCGGAGAAGAATCCCCACAGAAACCGTTTCATCTTGGCAGCCTTCCCGGCCAGTACGCCGCCGATGAAGCAGGCGACAATGTAAATGACGTTGATTCCCAGGTTTACCTGACTTTCACTCAAGTGAAACTGATAGAGGCTGAATGCCAGAATCAGCAGAAAAACGGCGGTGAGTATGTAGGTGGTAAAAATGGTGCGGATCAAAATCCGCAGACTGGACTTTCCCATATTGACTCCTTGTAAATTTTCATCTGCTTCATGTATATTCAGGAGAGGGGCAGGATATGCGGACAGCCGTAAATAGGGGATTTAGTTGAGATGCGAGGACGCCTCTGAAAGACGGCGGACGGGGTAGTGGGAGGTTGGATATGAGTCTTCAGTCCTGGTGGTTGGTTATGGTGAGGGGGAATCCGGAGAAAAAAATTCCTTCGGGGACACGCTCCCGCTTGTGAAGCGCACAGCGGATGCTAAGACGTCAAAAAACGCCGTCTAAGCACCGGCGGGCTTCAAGGTCACCCTTCGGAAAGTTTTTCTCCTCCTTCCCCCGGGCAGGTTGTCGACGGGACTGAAGACTCCAGGGAAGGTGTTGCCCCGTCCGCCGTCTTCAGGGGCTGATTGTCTCTTTCGTCAAGTGCGGGAGGGACACTTAACGCTCCCACTACGTGTTTCTGTAAAAAAATAAATATTCCTCCAATCAGAAGAAGCAAAAGACAAAGACCAGCAATATAAAATCATCCAGTATCAAATTAGTAAAAAACATCGTGAATTCAT
>CATWBR010000371.1 GCA_958349075.1 uncultured Clostridium sp. | reverse complement strand
TGAAGACTCCGCGAAGGTTGTCGCCCGGTCCCTGGCCTGCGGCCCGCTGGGGTTCTGTATGCTCAAAGGGGAGGACGCTTGTCGCGGCCACCACTTGCATCTGAAGTTGGAGCTTAAATTGGAACTGAAATTGAAGCTGAGTGGATTTGGAAATGCAGAAGACCGCTGGTTTCCTGAGGTTTTTTGATTTAAGATTGGATGATTTTCTATTGCTGCTCTTTGACTTTTCCCTTCCTCTGATTGGAGGGGAATTTATTTTTAAAGAAACATGTAGTGGCAGCGACAAGTGTCCCTTCCCACTTGACGGCGGAGACAGTCAGCGGCCGCAGGCCGGTGTCCGGGTAATAACCTGCGCAGAGTCTTCAGTCCTGTCGATCTACTGCCCAGGGGAAGAAGGCAGAATCAATTGCGCAGGGGACATTGGAGTCCGCCGGTGCTTTGCGAGGTTTCTCACGAGCTTAGCATCCGCTGTGCACTCCACCGAGTGCAAACGGTCCCCGGAGTAATTCATTCTGCCTTCTTCCCCCTTCACGTCAACCTGAAACCGGGACTGAAGACTCATACCATCTATCTCCCCACCCCGTACATTGGCTGTCCCCGCCGCATCCTCCTTCCTGATGCAGAATGGGAAGACAGAACGAGAAAAATGTGGTAAAATCATAGTAAACAGACCGGACGGACCGGTTTAATGAAAAAGATGGGGGCCGTCTGTCAGATAATAGATCATTACCGGACAGAGCCGCCGCACTGAGAGAGCGGTTAACGTAATTGCAGGAGGAAACAGTTATGAGAGACAAAAGTGAAAACGAAAAGAAAAACAGAATAAAGCCGGTCAGGACATGGCTCCTTCTTTTGGCCGCTGCCGGAATGACGCTTGCCGGATCGATCACGGCCATGGCTGAGGAGGATCGCACGCCTGTGGAGGAGGTGACGCTCGAGGTGACGTCGTCGATCGAGGTGAAGGACAGCGGTTCCAACGTGGATGTGACGACCGACTCTGAAGGATGTTATGTCGCGAATGTGGATGTGACCAACGAGCCGAACGGGGAGTGGAAACACAAAGACAAGCCCAAAGTGGAAGTGACGCTGGAGTCGGAGTCGGATTACTATTTTAAATCGGGATTCAGCAAGAAAAAAGTCAACCTGAGCGGTTCGAATGGAACCGTAAGTTCCGTGAGAAGAAAAAGCGCGGAGGAACTGATCGTGACGGTGACCTTAAAGGCCCTGAAGGCGGATGATAATGACTATGAGCTGGATACGGACGAAGCGGAGTGGAATGAATACAGCGGAGTGGGAGAGTGGAGCGACAGTGAGGACGCATCCTACTACGAGCTGCGTCTTTACCGTGACGACAAGTTTGTAACAACCATCCGCCCGGTGAAAGAGTCCACTTATGATTTCTCAAAATATATCAACAGCGCGGGTACATACCGCTTTGAGGTGCGTGGTTACTACAATGCGTCACGAAAGGGCGACTGGCAGGAATCCGACACGTTCGAGGTATCGGCGGAGAAAGCGGCGGAGCTCACGGCGGCGGCAGCCTACAAACCGAGCGGCAGCGGCCCCGCGGCGGGAACCTGGAAGAATGATGCGGCAGGCTGGTGGTACAGCAATTCGGATGGCTCGTATGTGACGAATAACTGGCAGCAGATCGATGGGAGATGGTATTTCTTCAATGAACAGGGATACAGAATGACCGGATGGGTTAACTGGAAGGACAAATGGTATTTCCTGAATGAGAATGGGGAGATGCTTACGAATTCGGCGACGCCGGACGGAAAATATGTCGGTGAAGATGGTGTCCTGGCTCAACAGTGACAGCTTCAGGCCGATAATAATAAAAGGCAGGCCAGTGTACTGACACGATTATATTCAGGTAAACCTCCTTGTCTATTTTCCTGATAGCACAGGTCAAAAATACTCAGCGTAGCCCGCTACGTCTCCGTTTTTTGTTCTGCACTCTCAGAAAAATATCCTGCGGAATTTCACCAGATATAATCGTGTCAGCACACTGGGATAAACAACAGAACAAAAAGATTAGGCGCATGACGAAACCCCGGTCTGCAGAATTTATTTCTGCAGACCGGGGTTTTTGATCGCGGAAAACGGTATTATATACCCGTGATCTGCAGCATTCCCATCTCCACCACGGCTGTTTCCGGCTCCTTCAGCACAATCAGGAGAGGAGCCTGAGCCATGGAACAAAATGTATCGGGGGACAAAATGACGCTCCCGGCCAGATGAAATCCTTCCCCGCCGCGCCCGGCAGCCCCGCCGTATCCCGGTGCCCGGAAGCACATAAAAGGTGTCACAGGCGGAGTCATCATCCGGCTCCGGGCAGGATGGGCCGCTGCCTGTCCCGCCCTGTTCAATCGCGTCCAGGATACAGCACATTTTGCGTTTCAGCAGCATCTGGTTGAAGGTAACGTTTTCCATTACGTCGGAAATGCTTCTGTTCAGTTCCGTCAGCTCCCTGCATTGGCAGGCGCAGGACTTTCCGTCCGCGGCCGGAAAAAAAGTGTTTCAGTTTCTCGCTTTCCGCATTCATAATGTGGCTGAGCGCAATCTCTTCCAGAGCGATTGAGCCCAGTATCATGTTAAATGCCTGATCGCGTGTAATATCAATCCCTTTATCGGGAAAAGCGGGCATGGACATCGCGTACCTCCTGTTGGACTGCTCCGGAATACAACAGCCGTTTTCGGGTGCTGTAAAAATGTCTCTATGAGATATGGTATTCTTTTTCCGGAAAAAGGTTCGTCCGGCGGCAAGTGGCAAAAGGGCATAAAGGGACATATCATACATGAGGTGGACATACTGAAATTTCACCGAAATACTCTGAAGGGAGAAAATAGAAATGTCACAGCCCAGTTTTCCAACAAATAATCCAATCAGCCGTGAGGATGCGGTGAACCAGATACTTGCATCAATTGCTATGCTATAAAACTCAGCTAAGCAGAAAGGCGGTGGAAATGAGAGATGAAACGGATTTTCAAATGTAACTGGATCCGGCCGGAGCTTGCCGGAATACACCTGGTGGACAAATGCCTGATTGTGTTTATGGCGGTTTTGCTTCTGCAGTCCGCATACGGCCTTCTGGTGCATCCGGGCGGCTGGGCGCAGGGAAGTGAAATCGATGTGATCGTCAGGACTTCTTCGGCGGCCATTTTCGGATATTTTTTGAGCGCCAACTTTATAAAGCACAGTTCCCCTGCGTCGGAACCGCAGGATGAGAGGATGGAGGAACAGAGCGTGGACGGCCGGAGCAGGGACAGTCAGGAACCGGCCGTTAAGGAGAATGAGGGAACGTATATCGAGGCAAGCCGCCTGCAGATTCTGATAGCGGCCGCCGTCGGGCTGTTCTGCCTCACAACGCTGATTCTGCTTCGAAATGCAGGGGCATTAGGCGCGGCCATAGAGACAATGCCCTCCGTGACGGCTACGGTCGCTCAGTTCCGGGATTTTGTATCCGGCTGCGTCGGCTTCCTGATTGGATGCCCGACAAACCGGCGGGGCTGATGGCGGACGTACGGGGCGGTAAGAAGAAAAGTACAAAATATTGTAAGAATACGTAATAGAATCTCTATCAAAAACAGCTCTCTCCTGTGCTACAATAAAACAAAAGAAACCGTTTTACCGCACCACAGGAGGAGATATTATGAATAAAAGAACAAGTTCGGGAAAACGCATTACAGGTTTTATATTGATGGCTGCGCTGGCTCTGTCGTTGACGGCGTGTTCGGCGGGGCAGAAGAGCGGAGAAGCAGATTTGCCGGGGGAGAGTTCCGAGATCCAGGAAGGAGAGGTTCCGGGCAGCAGCGTCCCGGCCGAGAGAGACGCCGCCGCTAAACAGAGCCAGGCAGCCATTGAGACGGATGAAGATAAACGGATGCGTGAAACGCAGGATGAGGCCGGAACAGAAGTGACGATATACCGCGGCAATGACACGGTGGAAATGATGGTAACAGAAGAGGCAAAGCTTCGTGAATTAACCGCTGAAAACCTGGCGGACGCTTTGATTGGCGCGGGTGTCCTGGAGGAGGGCGTGACAGTAAATTCAATGGAAGTGTCGGAAAAAGAGGGAATGACATATCTGGATCTCGATTTTAATGAAGTATTCCTCACCAGGTTGAACAGTATGGGAACCTCGGGAGAGTATTTCTACATGGGAGGCGTGGTCAACACGTTCCTGAAGGCGTTTGACGCATATGCGGTAAAGATTACCGTCAATGGAAAACCGGCTGAGAGCGGCCATAACATTTACAGTGATTATCTCCGCTTTTTCAGGCCGGATCCGGGAAATATGACGGGTAAATATAAATTCGTGGCTTCGGAGGAAGTTCTCAAACCCTTTGTACAGCTCGATGAAGACGGAGGTTTTGTATTTGAATATTCAATCGTGATGAGTTCGATACCGGCAGGAGACTATGAGGTGGAGAACGACAGGGTAGTGTTGAAAAGGCAGGGAACCGACGCAGTCTACGTGTTTGACATCCAGGGGGAAAACCTGGTGTATGATAAGGATGAATCCTCTGATACGGGACTGGAAGATAAAGCCGTGTTTGAGCCGAGTTACTGATAACAGTAATCCGGACGGCCGACAAATAACATAGTGTACAGCCGGGCGGTTCTGCATCTAAATCTTCGGATGCGGAACCGCTC
>CATWBR010000370.1 GCA_958349075.1 uncultured Clostridium sp. | reverse complement strand
TCCTCACTTTGTCAGACAATATTTTCATATAAATATACTAATAATTATATCAAATTTTATATGTAATTTCAATTCATCCATGTAAGCGCTATACTTTCAATCAATTCAAAGCATGATATAAATCAAAAAGGAGTATCAAACAGTACATGAAATCAAAACAGATTCATATCATGTTCAATACTCCCTTGGAAAGAAAAACGCTCTGCAATTTTTGATAATTTAATGTTAACTGCCAACTTTAACCGCCGGCATTTCTTCAAAACATACCGGCATCATTAAAGCTTCCACAGCTCCGCGTTCGTCGTAGAGATTGCATCCGCTCCGGCATCAATGGCCTCTAAAATATCCCCCTTACTTCTCAAAAGGCCGCCCGCAATAATCGGCATATCGGTATAACTGCGTATTTCCCTCATCACACGGGGCATAATCCCGGGCATTACCTCCACAAAATCCGGCCGGAATGTTTCCAACTGTTTCTTCATATTGCTGAGTGCGATGGAATCAATCATAAAAGTCCTGAAAACACCGTAGAGACCGTTATCCATTGCATGTTTGACCAGAACGGGCCTGGTGCTGATAATCCCGTCGGCCTCCGTGTTCTTCTTCACAAAATCCACAGAAACTTCCCTGGAACTTAAACCCACTACCAAATCGAGATGGACTATGGCTAATTTATTCCTCCGCTTGATCCGCTCTACGATTTTCGCTATATTGCAGACCGTTCCGTACAGAATGAAAATAATCGCGCAATCCGTCTCAAGCGCCGCTTCCAGGGTACCCTCCTCTTTCACAGCCGCTATCACAGGTGAGCGTTCCAGTAAATCCCTCGTTTTCATACTCATTTTTTTCTTCTCCAGAGCCAGTTGATAAAACGCACAATAGGAATGCTGCTTCGTCGGATTGTCTGTCGGGTCCTTTCTTCCAGAAAATCTCGAAAGGCATCCGTACTATCGCCTAAAGCTGCCTTGGGTATCATATATCCACCATATTCATCGCGAAAAATATAGAAATAGCTTCCATCCTCCGCTATCCCGCGCACATCGGAATATAACTCGGAACCGTCTCTGTTTCCCTCCGGCAGGCAGTAAATATCCATTTCCCGTTCACGGAAAACATAACGTGATGAGGGGAAAGGCCTGCCTGCCTTCTTAAGCTGCTCCGAGAGTTTATGCGCGGTTCGGTTGCTGGAGACGTAAGTGCTGGTAGCCAGGTAACAGCCATATGCCACCATCAGAATTCCCCACCACTCAGAAAAGCAGACCACGCCGGTCACCGTCAGCATCAGGCTGAAAGCGGTCCGCCACATGCGGTTACTTTTGCAGAACATATCATACTGCATATGGGCGAGAGCCTTGAAGCTCTCCTCCGAATGCTGCATTTCAATCTCGTAATAAGAAGCCATAAATTTCTCCGTTTCAAACTGGAATCAGCCGCCGCTCCTGCCCTCAGCCCAATCAGCCCGGCGCCGTGCCGTAAAGCAGATCCGGTACGCAGGTGATAAGGAACGGACAAAAAGTAAGCAGCAGTAATACAATGAAAAGACATAGAATAAACGGCCATACCTCCTTTAGGAAATCTCCAATTGGACACTTGGTAATACCGCAGGTGGTGAACATCATGGAACCAAATGGAGGCGTGATACCGCCAATCATAATATTTACGATTGCAACCAGTCCAAAATGGTAATCGTTAATTCCGAGCTGTCTTGATACGGGCAGCAGTAAAGGTGTGATGATCATCAGCGCTGCTCCGCCTTCCAGGAACATACCCATAATCAGAAGAATCAGGTTACAAAGCAGAAGGAAAATATATTTGTTGTCTGTAAGTCCCAGCATCCCTCCCGCCACGAGCTTCGGCAGGTTAATCCATGTCATATAGTAACCGAATACCTTAGCCGCCACCATAATCAGGACAACGCTGGAGGTACCCGCAATCGTATCAAGCACAATAGGAATCAGGTGCTTTCTCAGGGAGAGCCGTTTGTATACCAGCCCGCCGATAATAAAGCAATAAAGCACGGCAACGGCACCGCCCTCGGATGGAGTAAACATACCCATACGCATACCGATGATAATGCCGAATGGGAAAAACAGCCCCCAGAAGGAGATGAACGCCTGCTTCAGGATTTCCTTTGCAGCCGGACGTCTGTCACGGGTTTTCGGGTAATTTCTCTTTTTTGCAATGATAGCCACGGTAATCATCATGGAAACCGCCATGAGAATACCTGGAACATATCCGGCGGCAAACGTCCGCCCCAGTGAAATCTGGGCAATCAAAGTGAATACAATCAGATTGACTCCCGGAGGAATAACAGGGGTAGCAGCCGAAGAGGCAGCCGTGATAGCCGCTGAAAAGGCTTTGGAATAACCGCGCCGTTCCATCTCCGGAACCAGCATCTTACTCTGCATCGCGCAGTCCGCATTGGCTGAGCCGGAGCAGCCGCCCATCAGCATACTGAGCAGTACGTTAACCTGGGCAAGCCCGCCTTTCATATGGCCGGTCACCATCTCGGCAAAATCCATCATCTTCTCACTGATTCCACCATAGTTCATGACGGAACCCGACATGATAAAGAATGGAATCGCCAGCATGGAAAAGGACTGTGTAGACTTCATAACCGTCTGCAGAATCAGCCAGCTCTGTGAGGTCGTATCAATAAAGGTAAAGTAAAAAAATGTAGCGCCAAATAATGCATAAACAATAGGCATACCCAGAAAATAGAAGATAAAAACAAGGAAAACAGGGATCAATTGTACTATACCAATCATGCAGTTTTTCCTCCTTTCCCCGCCATTGCAAATTTCATTAAATCTTTTACTATAAAATAGATACAGTAAATCAGGGATAAGCCAAAGCCAAGGGGTACGGCGATTGAAATGTACCAGCTCGGCACACGAAGTGTGTTGGTCAGCTTGCCCCATGTATTGACAACGTACTGAACACTGATGTTGGTCAGCATAATCAGAACGCCCAACTCAAGAATCTGAACAATTACGGTAACAACTTTTTTCATTTTTGCCGGCATCATATTGACTAAAATATCCACGCCCAGATGAGCGTGCGTGCGGTAAGCATACGCACTTCCAATAAAAACAGTCCAGACAAAAAGCCCCGTCACGACCTCTTCACACCAAAACAGCGGACTTCTCATGATGTAACGCATAAGAACGTTGATGTTAACCAATAGAGTACACATAACCAGGCTCGTGCCGGTAACAATCGCATCAAGATTCTTCAGTATTGATTTAAAAGAATGCTTTTTCGATTTTTCTTCCATACCTACCTCCACTTTATTCTGTAACAGGAAATCAAAATGTTCCCTGTGTATTCCGGCCCTGCCGTTTAACAGAGACTGCCCGAGAAATCGGGCAGTCTGGTTGAGCGGTAACTATACCTTTCGTACAATCACCAGCGCGTTTACTTATTCTTTGAACGGTACTCGGTGAGGAAATCAACAAGCTTTCCGTGCAGTTCCGGATCTGCCTTATACTCCTCTACAATCCAGTCATATACAGGTGTACATGCTTCTGTAAAAGCATCAATATCAACATCGTTCCACTTAACACCCTGCTGCTCCAGGAAAGTAATCATAGCTGCTTCATCTTCCTCAGCATGCTCCTGCTCCCAGATACCTGCCTCTACACAGCACTCATCCAAAATGTCTCTCCATTTTTTAGGAATGGACTGATAAACATCCTCTGCCATAAACAGCCAGCGTGTAGCGATAAAATGGTTGGTATTGGCCACATTCTTTGTATATTCATATGCGCCCGTATCTTTCAGAGTTGAAATAGACCCCTCAAAACCGTTAACAACGCCGCTGGACATCGCGGAGATACACTCGGTAAAGCTCATAGGAGAAGGTGTTGCTCCCAGCGCGGTAATTGTCTGGATAAACAGAGGAGACTCTGTGGAGCGGAGAATCAGACCATTCAAATCAGCCGGTTTCTCAACAACCTTATTCGTACAAACACTTCTGAAACCAAAGGAGTAATGGGTATCCAGTACATGGATGTTGAACTCCTTGGCAAGACGGTCATTTAAATTCTTTACAATATCTGTTTCCATAACAGCATTGTACTCTTCGTTCGATGTGTAAAGCATCGGTCCTACAAGTACATTAAAGTCACCTATGTAATCGGCAAAATATGACGGTTCCTCGAGGCCCATCCAGATAGCGCCGTTATGCGCCTGCTCTACGGATTCCCCGTAACAGTCGAGCTGGTTCTGTCCGTAATATTCGAGGACAATGTGGCCTTCCGTCCGCTCATTTACTATCTTGGCGAGGTACTCGCTGGCCTTATAGTTCCACTCTGCCGGCTGGAACACGTTTGAAAATTTGATCGTGATATGAAAGTCATCGGCCTCTTCATCCGAAACTTCCGCTGCAGGAGCCTCAGCCTCAGCCCCTCCTGTAGTTGGCGTACTGGCCGCCTCTTTTCCGCTGCCGCCGCATGCGCTCAGCGAAAGCGCCATTGTTGATGCGAGAAGTATAGCAATTGCTTTTTTCATAACAACCTCCTTGAGATATTTTGATTAAATTCAGGAACCCTAAACCTCCGTTTTTCAAAGACAAGGGCAATTTTAAACCATTGGTTTCGCCTCCTTTTTTGCATAATAAAATGCAGCTCCTTCTTAACAGTCCCTACCTCTGTGTAGACTGTCCCGAAGCTGCAT
>CATWBR010000369.1 GCA_958349075.1 uncultured Clostridium sp. | reverse complement strand
ATATAATTATTATACTTTGTTCACATTTGGCTCCGTTTCATTTACCGGCCGGTAACACGGTTCGCAGGATGTCTCCTGTAAACAGTTACACCTTTCGCAATACCGTACACTCTGGCTTTAACAAAGCTGTAACTTTTTTACCCGGCGTGATATAATACTCGCAGTGTGACTTTAATCTGCTGCACACAATAATAAAAAAATGAGAGGCATTTGTTATGAACTTTTTAGAAAAACACCCCATGTACATGATTGCAACCGGGGTAGTGGGTATTTCGCTGTCTGCTATTATAGTAAAGTATTCAGACGCCCCCTCTTTAATTACTGCTGTTTACCGTCTTTTCTTTACGGTCCTCATGATGACACCCGTCGTATTTCTGAACCGCGGTTTCAGAAAGGAACTGTTTTCTGTTTCTCCCGGGACCGTGGTCCTGTGTGCCGTCAGCGGGATTTTCCTGGCGCTTCATTTCGTCACCTGGTTTGAATCACTTAATTATACTTCCGTAGCCAGTTCTACCGTAATCGTCTGTACCGAGTCCATATGGGTGGCCCTAGGTTTCTGCATTTTCTTAAAAGGCCGGATTTCTACAAAAGCGCTGCTCGGCATTGCCGTGACCTTCTCGGGCAGCATCCTGATCGCCATGTCGGATTACGGCTCCGGCAGCAATCTGTTAAAAGGCGATCTCCTGGCCCTGTTCGCCGCCGTCATGGTGGCCGCCTACACTCTGCTGGGCCGCGTTGTCAGGGAAACTACATCAACCACCGTCTATACCTACATTGTGTACTTTTTCTGCGGCCTCTCGCTCTTTGCCTCATCCGTTGTGACCGGAACTCCGCTGACCGGTTACGGCAGCACCTCCCTGCTCTGCGGCCTGCTGCTTGCCATCTGTTCCACGCTGCTCGGCCACAGTATTTTCAGTTGGTGCCTGAAATATCTATCCCCGGCCTTTGTATCGTCCTCAAAGCTCTGTGAGCCTGTTGTGGCCTCTCTGTTTGCGATGGTGCTCTTCGGCGAGATTCCTGCTTTTCTGCAGATTCTCGGCGGCGCTGTCATCCTGGGGGGTGTCGTCTACTACTCCCGCGTTGAGCAGTCCTGATTCAGAAGCGGACCGTTGCGTGCTCATTATCATGAATGAAAGGCATTTTATAAAACTTTTCGTTCATTTTGCCGCGCGGCAATAATATGATAGAGTATAATCCACTTTACGGAGGTTCTCATGAGTTCATATTTATCCGTATCCGGAGTCATCACCCGGATTCAACCGCTGACGGGGGTAAACAGCTCCCAGTACGGCTGTACATTGAACATGTCCATACGATCCATGCAGCAGGGGGAAGTCAATTTCACCCTGAATGGAGATACTTATGTAGTTGACAACCAAACACTGCACCCCGGTGACCAGGTGACCGTCTTTTACGACGGGAATGCCCCTGCGCCCCTTATATATCCGCCGCAGTATAAAGCAGTTGTCATCGCCTTCTCCGCTTATCACCAGTATTACCTTGGAGAGTTTTATAATAATTTTATCAGTACCGACGGAGTCCTCCAGCTAAACAGCATGGCCGCTCTCAATGCATTTCTGCCAAACGGGCAGATTTATTCCGGCGCCATCGCGGGAAAGACCGTTCTCGTAGAGTACACGACCTCCACCAGGAGCGTTCCTGCCCAGACGACACCGGATCGTGTGATTGTCTTCTGTTACTCATAAGCGGTAACCGGCAGACTGTATGCCCGGCCCACTGTCATCACCGGTACATAAAAGCGATCCGGGGAGGCCGTTACGCCTCTCCCGGACCGCTTTTCTATTTTTCTTCTTCAGACAGAGTCACCGTTCCTGCCTTTCCTCTTTTTACCTGCCAGAAGCCTCTCCGCCACCGCATCAAATACCTTGACCACCGTCTCATCATACAGAACGGCGATCACATAGGAAACGGCGCAGATGAACAAATAAGGAATTACCAACTGCCCGATGCTTTTATTCACCATGCCGTATGGGACGAATCCCAGGGGAAGCACCGCCGACATGACGAACAGATGCACCATCAGCACGGAAAAGCTTCTCTTCCCAAGTACCTGCAGTATCTTTGAGAAACGCGCACAAATTCCGTTCATCCTGAGCACAGTGACAAATATGGCCGAAGCCATGAGGAATTCAAGGATCGAACAGTTTGTAATAATCTCCAGATAGTCTGTCCTGAAGCTGTAAATCCAGAGGGAGACAATCAAAGCCAGGATGCCTCCCGATATCAGGCAGAAATCGTATTTCCTCATCCAGGCCCTGTTCATGAGATGGCCTGCCAGGAATAAGCCCAGCCAGGAATCCAGATACAGGGAGATGCCCAAATCAAAATTCAAATACTCGCATCCCGTCCGGAGCGCCAGCGCCGCCACGATCAGGACAAAGAGCTGTTTTTCCATCCGCTCCGGCATCTTTGCCATCATCAGGCGGTAAAACGGCACCAGCAGATAGAGGGCCAGCAGCTTATAAATAAGCCACAGGTGAGGGCCCATGGTAATCGTCCCCCCTAAGAAGTCAAGGGCTGCCTGACCTCCCCATCCGAGAATCCCCTCCTCCGTAGCGCAGAGAAATTTTAAATAGAACAAGGAATAAAGCACAAAGGGGAGGAGAATTTTCAACACCCTTTTTTTGTAATATTCCCCTATTGTCTCTTCCTTGTAAGGCAGAAGGAGCGCTCCGCTGATAAAGAAGAACAGGAGGTTGCATGTCAGGACAATCAGGACCACCGCCCGGAACATAAAGTCTCTCGGAGTTCCTGTTATCTGGGCAAGGGCCACCGGCTCCACCACGTGCACCGCCACAACAAAGAGAGCTGCCAGGACGCGCACGCCGTCCAGATAGGCCGTCCTCTTTCTGCGGTCCCCTGTCCCCGGACCTCTGCCAGGATTTTCAAGCTTTCTCAGCTTCCTTTCCCGGCGCTCCCTGTCGTGCAGCAGGATCGAAAGGGCCAGAATAAGAAACATAGCCAGAAGGCGTATGGGGTTTACCAAATTAATCAGCTCCCCGAAATCAGGACGCCCGGCGGGGATACTCACGGATACGTTCTTAATCTCCGCATTCCCCGTCAGGGTCAGCCTCATCCTGTCCAGGTATCCCGTCGGAAGAGCAATGCTTCCTTTCGTGGTACCCTTTAAAATCCAGCGTTCGATTCTCCTGAATCGATTGAATTCCTGCCCCTCATTCTCAGTATAATAAACGAGGACCTGCATCTTGTCCTGTACCGGCGCTGCAAATTCAAATTCCAGATATCCGCCCGCCATGTGCGGGGCAAAGTCCAGCCAGGGCGTGTCCTCCGCCATTTGGTACGGATTCCCGTCTGCCGCTTCGCCCGCCGTATATTCCGGCAGAACCGTGATATTTTCTTCTAAAATTGAACCGCGCCTGGCTGAAAAACAAGCCAGGCACAATTCAATACATATTGCTGCGATTAACCCTGTGATTATCAGGGCCAGACATCTTTTTTTGTCATTCATCTTTTATCTTTCAAATTACCATACAATGCCGTTGGCATCGATCCACTTGCCGTTCGGCGCCTGTCTGTTAACCCACATTGCACCCGTTGCAGTGTCGAAGAAATACCACTTGCCGTCGATCATCTGGTAGCTTGTTTTTCTGGCTCCCCTTGTTCCGTCGGATACAGGGTTCAGATAATACCAGGCTCCGTCGATTGCCTGCCATCCGGTCTTCATCGCACCTCTTGTACCATCGGATACAGGATTTAAGTAGAACCAGTTGTTGTCCACGTAAATCCAGCCTGTCATCATGTAGCCGTTCGCTGCAAGATAGAACCAGTTGTTATCTACATAAATCCACTGGTTTGTCAGCGGAGTTCCGTTCTGGCGGTATGTCCAGCCAATCTGATCCTGTACCCAGCCGCCGCTTACGTTGGTGCTGCTTCCGCCGTTATTGGATGGCGGTGTTCCCGTATATACGTTACTGGAGTTCATGTAGTAATCATCAGATTCATCACTCCATTCACTCTTCTCTCCGTCCGAGTTGCTGATGGCTCTTACCTTATAGGAGTAGTCACCGGCTTTTGTCATATACGGATAGAAGTTGTAGCTTTCATTCGATGTTGTAATCGTTGTCACCGATGAGTTGTTGCGGTAAAGTTTTACTTCATATTTATCGGCATCGTCCACGGTTTCCCAAGTGGCATGCCTGCCGTCCCAATCGAGAATCTCCGGAACTTCCAACTCGCCGCTTACCTTACGCTGTTTGATATCAACCTGAAGCCCTCTGCCGCTGTCGAGCCGCTTGGCGCTCTTAAATTCACTGCGGTTTCCGGAAACGGAAAAATATTTTGACGAGGTGTAGTAGAACACATAATTATCCGCTGCGTCGCCTACCAGTTCCAGTTCCATTCTGATTACCGGAGTCTCACCGCGTTCCCACTCGTCATCATTCGTATTATAGTACTCCAGATCGACTATCTTGAAATCAGAATCACTGAGTCCCGACACCGACACCTTAACCGATGGTGTCCCGACATTGTCTCCCGCCTCAGGTACTGCACTTTCCACCTGAACCTTTACCTTGGTTATCTTTTTTTCGGCCGCATATGCGGTCATACACATTGCGCATGCGGTAATCACTGCAAAAACAGGAACCGCCGCTCTTTTCAGGTTACGTTTCATAAAACACTCCTCCTTCATCCTCTTTACCTTCGTATACTGAAA
>CATWBR010000368.1 GCA_958349075.1 uncultured Clostridium sp. | reverse complement strand
AAGCGGGGTGTGAACAGTAACGTTCTAAATAATGTAAGAAAATAGTAATATCATTGGAATTGACAATATCGAATATCGATAATATAATGATAGTACAAATATCGATATTCGATATTGTTAATTAAGAGAACCTGCAAAATCAAAAAATGAGACGGCAGAAAAACGGAAAATCAAAGTGGAAAATTAAAGCGGAAAATCAGAACGGAAATAGAAAACGAAAGAAAGGGGGATGGCCATGGCGAGGGAACAGTTCCAAAGTCTTACGGAGCAGATGTACTACATCTTGCTGGCCCTTCTGGAGCCGAGATGCGGGGTTGATATTTCCAGAAAAGCCATGGAGATATCGAGAGACAGAATCCAGATAGGACCTGGAACCCTGTATACGCTTCTGGCGAAGTTTGAAAAAGAAGGTATGATACAGGAGGTAAAGGTCGAAGGGAGAAAGAAATATTACCAGATCACCGTTTGCGGAAGAACGATGCTAGAGGAGGAATACAGGCGTCTGGAGACCCTGGTGGAAGAAGGACGTGAATATATGAAGGGAGGCGGTTTATAATGGCAGGAAGAATCTATCGGTATTGCAATTTCAGGGAATACGAAGGAGAGTCATTTGCCGGATATCTTGAAGACATGGCTAAAAAGGGCTGGTATATAGACCAGAGTATGTTGAATAATATCTGGTCTTTCAAAAAAGGGGTGCCTTCAAAGCGCCATTACAACGTGGTTCTGATGCCGGGCAGCAGCCGGTTTGATATCGAAGAAAATCAGGGCAGCGGCCAGTTCCGCGAATTGTGCGCTCAGGCCGGCTGGAAACTGGAATATGGCGGGATCCTCTGGCAGATCTTTTATACGGAGGAGGAAGGCCTGCTTCCGGTGGAGAGCGACCCGGAGACAAAACTGGATCTGATCAGGGATATCATGATGGCACCCTGGCGGCTGATTCTGGATTTCCTGATTATCTGCTGTCTGCTGGCCCCTTCGGTGAGCGTACTGTGGAAGACGGGCATTGGTTCTTTATCCTTTTTACAGGCAGCAGGCTGCGGCCTACTGGCCGTTTGGGCAATCTATAAAGCCCTCAGCCGGTTCAGCATGATTAGCTGGTACAGAAAGGCCCGCCAAAGTGTGGAAAGAGAAGAGAAAATTCCAACCGGCGACGTAAAACAGGCCATGTTCCGAAGCGGTCTGGAGCTTATTTTCGCAATTATCATTGTTTTGACGGCATTTCAGATACGTCCGCTGCTTATTACGCTTATCTGGGTGGAGATGCTTGACTGCGCCTGCAAAGAAGTGTTCAGATACAGGCGGGACAATGAAGGAGCCGCCGGAGGAGAGAGGCTCAGGGTAAAAATGATTCTCGTCATAATTATTCTGATCGGACTTATTTTCTTTCCCCTGGATTACATTACAAGGATAACTCCCGACTGGATTGAGCTTGGAAAACAGAACCCGGTGAGCATCGAAGAGACAATGGACTGACTTCCCTGAATAAGCCGGGGAAATCAGCAGCAGGAGAGGAGAGGGTCTTCCATGGCAAAGAAGAAGTATACATTTATAACATTTAAAGAGTACGAGACGGAGGCTTTTGCCGAATATCTGGAAAAGATGGCGGCAAGAGGCTGGTTCCTGAAAAATATCCGTCAGAACTGCATTGAATGCTTTGAAAAGGGCGAGCCGAAGCGTCTCAGATTTTGTGTAGCGGTCCTGCCGGGAGGCTCGGAATTTGAGAGCGTGGAAAGTCCGGAGGCCCGGCAGTTCCGTGAATACTGCGGGGAGGAAGGCTGGAAATTACAGTATGGCGGCGCGCTCTGGCAAATCTTTTATACGGAAGAGGAAGACACGGTACCGATAGAGACAGACCCCAGGATCCAACTGGAGATTCAGCGGAAAGTCACGTTGTCCTGGGGGAAGGTGCTGTGCGGGCTGTTTGTTATCGGGATCTGGCTGTGGACGCTTAGCTCCATGCTGAAAAACCCGGGGATCCAGCTTTCATCCTACGGACAGCTCCTGCTAACCGTTTTTTACTTTCTTCTGATACTCATAGTGGCAGGGCAGCTTATAGTCCCCGCTGTCTGGTATTACCGGGCCGGAAAAACGATTGATGATACCGGAAAGCTCCCTCATACTTCCTGGCAAAGGGTGAAAAGAAGAAATGCCATATTTGACCTGTTCATTCTGGCTGTTCTGTTTTCTCTTGCATTGTCCCAGGGCAGCGCGGGTGCCCTGCCGTTCATAATTGAGGTTATTTTCATGATACTTTTCATCCTCTACTGCGGAAAAGTCCTTGAGCTGGTCAGGGAAACGCAGGAGACAACCAGGACGGGGAAAGTCATGATTTATATAGGCGCTACGGTCATAGTGGGAGCGGTGGCCCTGATCTTTATCACGATGCAGATCATCACCGTTTTTCCGGACAGAGATGAGGAGCGGCGATACACACGGATAGCCGAATTCCCCGTGAAATTCGAAGAACTGGGAGGCTATGAATTCGAAGAAAGCCAGAGAGAAAAGAGCCAGCAGACGGTATTTTGTTTCTACCAAAAAGAGAGCGGCATAAGACGCGACTCTTCCGGAAAAGAGCAGGAACTCAGGATGGAGTATTACAAAAGTTCCTTCCCATGGATTATCAGTTCCACGAAAAAAACATACCCGATCGATAGAGGAAACGTCTGGAACATAGAGAAAAAGGAGACATGGAAAGACGGGGACGCCGAGATAGTCCGGTACCACTACAGCCTGGAACGGTACGAAAACGACACCGAAATTACGGAAGCCGTCGATGAGTCCTGGAACAGCAGAGCGCGGGATTTGTACATCATATCCAACCAAACCGAATTACTGGCCCTGGAATTCTCCACGGCAACAGACCGGGACACAGTCAAACCGGCCGTAGAATCCCTGAAAATTCAAAATAACAATCAGTCCCGGTAAATCCCGGCAACAGAAACCTAAACGGCGCAAAGAAAGATTCATCCACCTCTTTGCGCCCTCATTTTTCATCTCCTCTCCACCCTTTACTTTCCCCCCTCAATGTAATATAATGACTTAAATTGGCTTTTTCTGCCCTGCAAAAGAGGAGGAATTCAGATGGAATTTGCAAAGAGAATGGACCGGTTTGGAGAAGGAGTTTTTTCCATGCTGGCTCAGATGAAGCACAGGAGACTGGAAGAGGGAAGAATGATTGTGGATTTAAGCATCGGAGCGCCCAATATCCCTCCGGCTCCGCATATACTGAAAGTTTTGAGCGAAGAATGTCTGATACCGGAAAATTACATATACGCAATCAGCGACCGGAAAGCGCTTCTGGAGGCCGTTTCCCTGTGGTATTGGAACCGCTATGGAGTGGAGCTTGATCCGGAGACGGAGATCTGTTCTCTTCTGGGTTCCCAGGAGGGACTTTCCCATATTGCCATGACAATTGCGGATGAGGGAGACAGGATTCTGGTTCCGGATCCCTGCTATCCCGTGTTCGCGGACGGTCCGTCCCTTGCCGGTGCATCGCTCTACTACATGCCGCAGAAGAAGGAGAACCACTATATTATCGATTTAAAAGAAATTCCGGAAGAAGTGGCAATGGAAGCAAAACTGATGGTAGTATCATACCCGAACAATCCGACCGCCGTCATGGCTCCGGACAGTTTCTATCAGGAGTTAATTGCATTTGCAAAAAAATATAATATCATCGTGCTCCACGACAATGCATACAGTGAACTGGTATTTGACGGGAAAAGCTGCGGGAGTTTTCTGCGGTTTCCGGGAGCCAGGGAGGTGGGAGTGGAGTTTAATTCGCTCTCCAAAACATACGGCCTGGCCGGGGCCAGGGTTGGTTTCTGTGTCGGCAGCCGTGAAGTAGTCGGCCGCCTTAAAACGTTAAAATCAAATATGGACTACGGCATGTTCCTGCCGATCCAGAAGGCCGCCATCGCGGCGATCACAGGAGATCAGAGTTGTGTGGCGGCGACAAGGGCGGCTTATGAGAAACGGCGCGATCTGCTCTGCGACGGCTTTAACTCGATTGGATGGCAGATAGACAAGCCGGCGGCCACTATGTTCGTCTGGGCGAAGATTCCGGAGCATTTTACCGATTCCCTTGAATTTGTCAAAGAATTATTTGAGCGGACGGGCGTTCTTGTGACTCCGGGAAGCGCTTTCGGCCCATCGGGAGAAGGTTATGTGAGAATGGCCCTGGTCCAGGATGAAGAGGCGATTGGGAAGGCGGTAAACGCCGTAAAAGAGAGCGGCATTCTGAATGAAAACGGCAGAAGCCGTGCGAAGCAGGGAGGCAGAGGACAGCAGCAGTGAGTTTTGTGAAAAAAAAGATGATTTGGCACGTACTGTTATTTGCCTATATCCTGTTTATATTTTCAAATTCTTTAACTCCGGCGGATGAATCGTCCGCGGAGAGCGGTTTTGTGCTCCGTCTCGTCCATCAGGCAATCAATGCGGTTGGACTCAGCGCTCCGTGGCTGACGGAGCACATTATTCGAAAGTGCGCCCACTTTGGAGAATATACGGTTCTCGGCATTCTGATTTTTAAAAGTATGAAAAATCTGGACATTTGCGCCGCAGTACGGAGACAGCTCCACATGCTTCTCATATTTTTCGTTCCCTTTGTGGATGAGACACTTCAGCTATTTACGGAGGGACGTTCCGGACAGATCAGCGACGTGTGGCTCGATATGAGCGGCGTGATTGCGGGAACAATTTTGTACACTTGTA
>CATWBR010000367.1 GCA_958349075.1 uncultured Clostridium sp. | reverse complement strand
CATTGAGACAGCCATGTAAAACAAGAAAATTGATAGTGAAATAAATATCATAAATCATATCTTATAGAATATGGATATATGACAAATAAAAAACAACCGTATCAGAGTTAGCCTGGAAACTGCTGCTGTACGGTTTGTTTTTTATTTAACAGGAAAGTGCCCTGTTTTATATTTTTTTGAAGAGAGGACCCTCCTCACCGTAACCGTCCCGGATAAAACCGCTGTTTTGCAGTACCTTTTGGGATACTTTGTTATCCGGTTCGGTCTGGGCGGTGACGCATTTAACCGATTCCTGTTCTAATGCCCACCTAGATATGCTTTTTACGGCCTCTGTTGCATAACCGTTTTGTCTGAAGGGTTCGCCGATCCCGTAGCCGAGTTCTACAATTCCTTCTGCATCGGGAGCTCCCTTAAAGCCGATTTCACCGACCGGCGTTCCGTCTGACAGAGTGATTTTCCAGTTGGCGCCCCATTCTTCCCGGCCGGGCAGACTCTGCATGGTTTCAATCATTTCATGGTAGGCCTGCTTCATTTCGCTGTCTGTTTCATTGTTATACAGCGTTTTCATTTCCCCGATATTCTGCGGCGCGATGTAAAGCCGTTCCGTTTCAATCAAAATCTTATTCATAGGTATTCACTCCCATTTACTTACAAATGCAGTTTTTACAGTGTATTTTGAACAATGAGTACTGTTTCATCAGATCATCTTCAGTTTAATATCTGCAGTTAGAAATGTCAAATATATATTAAATCACCCGGGCGGATGTTTTGAGCCGCTGTTACTGTTCACTGGTAATGCCCCGTGAGCTGTCTTACTGGTATCCTTTCCGAGCGCTTTGCCGGGGCTTTTGACGGCGGCCTCTTTCATTGACAGATATACCCAGGCATAGTACAATAGAGAAGGTGCGGCCGCCGCCCCGCATCATGGCAATACGTTTCGATGCACATAATGAATTTCAGGTTCATAAGGAGGTAATCATGAACTATCAGGATATTAATTCGCAAACCGTCGATGAGTGGGTGAAGAATGGCTGGGAATGGGGAACCCCCATCTCACACGAAGAATATGAGCGCGCCGTCCGCGGCGACTGGAAGGTTGTACTGACGCCGAATAAAGCAGTGCCGGCGGAATGGTTCGGCGATCTGCGCGGGAAGAAAGTGCTTGGACTTGCAAGCGGCGGAGGACAGCAGATGCCGTTCTTTACAGCAGCCGGTGCAAAGTGTACCGTGCTTGACTACTCGGAGAAACAACTGGCTCAGGAGAAAACGGTGGCGGAGCGCGAAGGCTACGACATCACAGTAATCAGGGCAGATATGACGAAACCGCTTCCGTTTGAAGATGAGAGCTTTGATCTGATCTTCCATCCTGTTTCCAATTGCTATGTGGAAGAAGTAAACCCGATCTTCAGGGAGTGCTACCGCGTCCTGAAGGACGGAGGAATCCTGCTCGCCGGGCTTGACAACGGAATCAACTATATTTTCGACGATGACGAGAAAGAGCTTTTGAACTCCCTGCCCTTTAACCCTCTTAAGAACGAGGAATATATGAGGCAACTGGAGGCAACCGACAGCGGAGTGCAGTTTTCCCATACAATGGAGGAACAGGTTGGAGGACAGCTTGAGGCGGGATTTATCCTGACCCATATGATGGAAGACTTGAATGGTGAAGGAAATTTAAAAGAGCATAACATCCCCTGTTTTTTGGCTACACGCGCAGTGAAAAGAAAAGATCTGCAGCCGTGCAGACTTATCTGAAACGGATGTGGAGCCGGCCCTGAGGCTCTGATACATAGACGCCGGAAAGAGATGTAAAGTTATGCAAAACTGAAAAAAGAGGGGCTGGAAGTGCAATTCTTCCGGTCCCTCTTTCAATTTCAAATTTAACGATTATTTGCCGTCCGCGATGATGATCTCCTGCGCATATGGCAAAGTCTGAATCCAATCACAGAAGGTGTGCCACTCGGTCAGCTTATGATCTTTTCTCGCATAGTAGATATTGATCAGAGTCTCATAGTTAAAGGAGCATGTCCGAAGCTGGTTGTAGCTGGTAGGAAGGAGCTGGATCATGTCGTACCAGTCGTCTTTGCTCTTTGTCTCCAGATATCTGAGGCGGATTTCCTCCATCTTATCTACAACGCCCTGCATAAATTCTTTTGTTGCAGGAGTCATGTGATCGCAGCTAAAGTCGTCTAAGGTGAATGGTTTGCTTGCAATTTTGTGCATCGTACTGCAGGAATTGGCGACAGTAGCAATTTTATATGTATCATATTCTTTCCACCAGTAGAGCGGAGCTGTAATGTCAACAGATACGAGGATCTGACGGACATATTTGCGGTGATCGCTTCCGGCCATGCGCAGCTTCTTCGCCAGATTTAAATCATTCGGACCGAGGATGTAATTGCCTTCTTCATCGTAAGAGCTGTCCGTACGGTTCCAGCTATTAAGGGGATTTCTTGCGCCGCGGAGAGCATTCTCCATATTCATTACGCTGGTTCTTTCTAATATAATCATGGTAATTCCTTTCATCGATTCCCTGTTTTCGTGGTACTAAAATTATTATACCAGAAGAAGCTAAAAAATCAATTGTAAGATTGGGAGAGAAATAGCTACTGTTCACTGGTAATATCCCGCGAGGTGTTTTCGCGCGTAGTATGCGTGAAAATCCCGAGTTAAACAGCGCGAAATGGCGTTTATGCCATTTCTGTGCATCGCGAAGGTTTTCGCCATCCCGAATCCCGGCCTGCGGCCGCTGATTGATTCTATTTCTTCCGGGGAGAGGCGTATGGTCGCGGCCGCTAATCAGAGTAAAGCTTGTATTTACGGGAAAAATATAGTAGAATACGTAACAGTCCAGCTACAGGGTAAAGCTGTGGGAGAGTATTCCCAGAAACCTGGAATTAAGGTAAATGTGAGTTTGAATTAAGGAGAATAATATGAGAGTAATAGATGTATCCGGAGTCGGAAAGGCTGCCGTTTTCCTGATAAAAGGAAAATCGAATATCCTGTTTGAGGCGGGGATGGCCTATGCGGCAGATTTAATGGTCGAGAAAATCAGGCGTGAGCTGGATGGAGGGAAGGTGGACGCAGTTCTTTTGTCCCATTCCCATTATGACCATGTGGCAGGTCTTCCGGCCGTGCGGAAAGCATGGCCGGAGGTGAAGGTGTATGCCTCGGAGCGGGCTAAGGAAATTCTCGTGAAGCCGTCGGCTCTTTCTACAATCAGGAACTTAAGCGGTATTGCGGCCGGTGCCGCCGGTATGAGCTGGGATCAGGACTACCGGGATGAAGATTTGAAGGTCGATGTGGTACTTAAGGACGGAGAGACGGTCCAGCTTGGGGATCATAAGGTCTTTGCGTTCGAAACGCCGGGACATACAAAATGTTCTCTTTCCTATATTGTGGACAATGAACTGATGCTGTGCAGTGAATCGGTCGGCGTGCTCGGGCCGTCCGGAGGTTATATGCCGGCATTCCTGGTGGATTATAAGGGAGCCAGGGAGTCCATCATTAAGTCAAGAAATTACCATGTGAAAGAGATGATATTAAATCACTACGGATTTGTAAGCGAAGAAGATAAACCGCGCATCTGGGATCTCATGATGGAAAAACTGGAGAGCAGTAAAAGCAGGATGATCCGGATTATGAAGGAATGCGGTTCGGACGAGGAAGCACTCAAAAAGATGGAGAGCGTCTTCCATGAGAAGGTAGACAAGAAAGAGCAGCCGGATGAGGCATTTGATATCAATGCGCTGAGCATGATGAGGACGCTGCGGCGTCAGTTTCCGGAAGAATTTGAGTCGTAATACGGATTACGGAAAATTAATTATTGCATTTTTTTATAGAAGAGATTGTATCTTTTATAGAAGAAACACAAAGACAAGAGATATCGGGAAGGAAGGTGCGGTATGCAGTTAATAGCGGCGGTAGATAAAAACTGGGCCATCGGGCAGAAGGGGCAGATGCTGGTTACCATACCGGCGGATCAGAAGCTGTTCCGTCAGGAGACAATGGGAAAGATTATTGTGATGGGAAGAAAAACATTCCTCACCCTTCCGGGGGAGCGTCCGTTAGACGGAAGAATCAATCTGATTCTGACGACGGACAGGAGCTTTAAGATGAAGGGAGCCGATGTCTGCTACAGTATGGATGAGGCGATGGAAAAACTTGAACGGTATAAAAAAGAGCGGGGATTCACGGATCGGGACATTTATATCATCGGAGGCCAGAGCATCTATGAGCAGTTCCTGCCCTACTGCGATACGGCCCACATCACATACATCGACTATGCATATCAGGCCGATACCTATCTTGTCAATCTGGAAAAAGAGGGATGGATTGTGACCGAGGAAAGTGACGAACAGACCTACTTTGATCTCTGCTACGAGTTCAGAAAATACAGAAGGCCATAGGGAATATTGTCTGTACAACTTTAAATCGCTTTTTCAATTACAACAGTAATTTTAAAAGGGAAGACATGTTTTTGCTTGTCTTTATAGAGGTGAAGTGGTAAAATGTAGGCAATCTTTTGCATATTTATGTCATTTTCTGCAGAACAGACCCAAAACAGCAGAGTTTTACAGGCAATGTTCCTGCGGTGTATAGCAGTATATTTACAAAGTATGCAAAGGCAGAAATACATCGAATAGAACAGAGGAAACAGGAGGAAAAGCATGTACCAGATTTTAAAAGCAGAAAAGCTGGCTGATAAAATCTATCTGATGGTCGTGGAAGCT
>CATWBR010000366.1 GCA_958349075.1 uncultured Clostridium sp. | reverse complement strand
CAATAGATGCAACGCTGCAAGGTTATCGCCCTCAATGAGAAAGTGCAATTGCCCGCCGTTATTAATAAACAAGTCTTTTTCTTCTGTCAACACCGGCGTATGAGTAGCGAGAATTTCATCAATACTTTCACGATGTTCCTCAAACACCAAACCATACTTTTTCGCTTTTACCTCTTTTTCGAGTTCGTTAAGATAGGAAAGTAACGCTCCGGTATTTTCGTCCTGCTGAGCAGAAGATATATATGTACGGATGGCTTTAATCTTGGAAATCAAATCATCACGCTTTTGTTTTGAAATATTAGTGCTCATTCGGTTTTCTCCTGTTCTTTTGTTTTATTTTTACTCACGTTTCAACTGAGCTATCAGTTCTTTAGAAACGCCTTTGGCAGTACAATATTCCATAAGTCGCATTCGTGCCATTTGGCTGGGGTTACTTTTCTTATTCTCCCAGCGATTAATTGTCGTAAAGCTGATATTCAATTCCCGAGCAAATTGTTCCTGCGATATATTCACTTCTTTACGAATAGCTTTGATAATTTCGTCGATGGTCATTTTTATTCCACCC
Source organism: uncultured Clostridium sp. (assembly GCA_958349075.1). GTDB lineage: Bacteria > Bacillota > Clostridia > Lachnospirales > Lachnospiraceae > Otoolea. The sequence continues at coordinate 4,174 of CATWBR010000366.1, read as the reverse complement.
CCACGAATATATTATAGCATTTGCTATAGCGGTTATCAACATCTTCATGGCATGGGTGAACATTCAAAATTTATCGTTCTGACATTCACTGCCGCAGCTTGACAACACCTCCCGGACCTGTTATTCTTAACCCACGGCAGAAAAGGCCCCACCACAAGAAGTTAAACGAATAGAAGCAAAGCCTGTCACACCCGGCGCATCATGCGTCTGGTCTGTCAGGCTTTTTATTTTGCCCAGAAGGGAGAAGCGACAGAGATGCTTTATGGCGAGAGCGAAGCGGTCGCCTGCCGCTTTAGGCAGGGAAAACTGAACACCAAACCGTAAGGTTTGAAGTTAAGGCATGAATTGGGGAATGTCATTCCCCTCGCAAATGGCTTGTAGGCAAAGCCTGCAACGGAAATCGGAGCGATTTTACGGAACCCTTTTAGAACACTTTTTAACAACCCGAAAAGAGGTGGAAAATGAAACCATATCAGACGATTTGACTCAATGTAAAGGTGACGGATCAGACGGCGGGCGAAATTAAAAAGCTGGCCATCTCCCGGCATCAGACCATGGCGGAGCTGCTGCGCCACTTCATCGATGAGGGGCTCAATATCCACAGCTATGAGCAGAACATCGACTTCATCGCCGGTATCATCCGGCAGGAATTTACCGCCGTCTATCACATTCAGGCTGTGGTCAACCGGACATTCGACTCCTATATGGAAAAGCTCAATAGGAATCTGCTGAAAAGCGGCAAGGCGTCCGCCGCCGGATATTTTTTGCTCATTAAAATGCTGAAGGAAATGGGCGGCTTAAACAGCCTTGAGGACTTTGTCCGCATGGCGGAACAGGCGGGAACGCTGGGAACAGAATATATGAAGCAGAGCAATAGCACGCTGAATGAGTTCCTTGCGGACGGTGAAACCGTCTGTCGTTTGGCGCATTTATAATCGGACAACTAAATAGAAGGGAGGGATTTCATGGAGAAATTTGATCAATCTGATTGCAAGCTGCAAAGGAAGATTGCCGAAGGAAACGATGAGAAGCGTAAATTGGAAATCGGCGAGGCGACTTATCTGGTAACTGCCCACTATCAGGCGCAAGGCGGTATGACCGCCACGGACAAGGTTGCCCGTTTAATAGATAGAGATACAACAACGGTGTAGGGAGCCAAATTTGTCTGGACGCGCAGAGCGATTCCGGGTAAAATGAGGACATACAATTTACTCGGAATCGTTTTAGCTGTACAGAGGAAAGGAGTTTTAACATGGTACAACAAAACGAAAAAATCACGGCTCTCTATTGCCGTTCAAGCCAAGAGGATGAATACGTCGGGGAATCCGGCAACATCCAGCACCAGAAACAGATTTTGATGGAATATGCCAATGCCAACGGCTTTTCCAAACCACAGTATTTTGTGGATGACGGGTACTCAGGCGTTACGTTCGACCGCCCCGGCTACAAAGCCATTATGGGACAGGTGGAGGAAGGAAACGTGTCCACCATCATCGTGAAAAACCACTCCCGTTTAGGCAGGAATCGCCTTGTGGTGGGTATCCTGCTGGAAGAAACCTTTGCAAGCTACAATGTCCGTTACATCGCCATCAACGACAACGTGGACACGCTGAACGGCGTGGATGACAGTGTGGCCGTCCGCGATCTTTTTAACGAGTAGCACGCCAGAGACACCAGCAAGAAGGTCAAGGCGGTCATCATGGTGGCGGCACGGCGTGGGGAACGCATCGGCACAAAAGCGCCTTACGGCTATCGAAAAGACCCGGAAAGCCGTAAGCAAATTATTCCCAATGAGGACACCGCGCCTGTGGTGCGGCGAATTTTTGCCCTACGCGCTAGCGGACTTGGCCCTGATTAAATTGACGGATATTGAGGGATGACCAAATACTGATGCCCACTGCTTATGCGTTTCGCACCAACGGCGTCCGCCATACCAATCTGAATGAGAATAAGCCTTATGAATGGTGCGGCTCTACCGTGGCGGACATTTTGGAACGGGAAGAGTACCTCGGCAACACCATCAACTGACGCAGTTACAGTCCATCCTTCAAGAGCAAGAAAAGCAAGCGGAATCCCCCGGAAAAGCAGCTTCGTTTTGAGCATACCCACGAACCGCTGATTGAGATGGAAATATGGGAGATTGTGCAGAAGGTACGGGCGGGCAAACGCCGTCCCAATAAAATGGGCGAGATGGATCTGCTGTCCGGCATGGTGTACTGCGCGGACTGCGGAAAACGGCATTACTTCTGCCGGTGCGGAAGCTGGAACGAAAGCCAATATACATATACCTGCGGCACTTACCACGGACATAAAGAGGACTGTCCCCCGCATACCGTCAAGGTTATGGCACTGCACGAAATCGTGCTGGCCGAGGTTCAGCGGGTCACACAGAAGGCGCGGGAGCATACGGAGGAATTTCTCCGGCGGGCGATGGACAAGCACAGCAGCCAGCTCAAAAAGGAATTGTCCATCAAGGCCAGAGAACTTGAAAGGGTGCAGAAACGGCTTGTCGATTTGGAAAAACTGTTCCGCACTGCTTTTGAGCAGCTTGCGCTGGCGAACCTATCGCAAACCCAGTTTAAGGTGCTGACGAGCGGTTATGAGGACGAGAAACAGGCGCTTCTCATTCGCAGTGAAACGCTGGAACAGGAAATCAGCACCGAGAATGACCGTATGCTGAATGCCGACCGCTTTCTGAAAGTAGTCCAGCGGTACACCGACATTCAGGAGTTGACGCCGGAAATCGTGCGGGAGTTCATTGAGAAAATCGTGGTGCATGAACGAAGCGTGCCATGGAAAAGAAGAACTATACCCAACAGATTGATGTGTACTTCAATTTTGTAGAGCAGGTCTAAAACGGAAAAGCCACAGGATACCAAAATATCCTGTGGCAAATCTTAAAATTGGAAAACATCCTTATCGTGCAGAGCCAAAGGCCGCGGACTTTTTGTCTGCGCATCTTTTCTCTATCTTTTATTTTCAAACAGCCGAAACCTTCTAACAAAGCTTTTCCAGAACAGCTCCCGAAGTCTTCTGGTTATTCTCCCGGCAATTCTCAAAATGCCTGCGGTAGTATTCCGTATAGACTAAATCAATCAGAAATAACTGGCTGATTTCCGCCGACGTGGAACCGCCCTGCAGCGGCCCCTCGTTTGCCCCGCACAGGAGCGTCACATCGGAAAACGAGGTCAGGGGAGATTTTACAAAGCGGGTGATGCAGATGGTGCTGGCGCCCGCCTTCCGGGCAATCTCGGCCACCTGGATTGTATCCTTTGTCGCTCCGGAGTATGATATCATCACCGCTGCATCCCCCGGTCCCAGAGTGGAAGCCGCCATCGCCTGCATATGGGAATCCTGAAGACAATACACCTTCGGTTCAATACGCAGGAATTTGTTCATCGCCTTCATGGCCGTCAGGCCGCTGGCTCCGACGCCAAAGAAATAAATCTTCCTGGCTTCATCCAGAATGTTGATTGCCCTCTCAAAGGTTTCGCGCTCCAACAGGGAATAGGTCTCCTTCAGAGCCGATATATTGGTGTTCAGGACTTTCTGGGACAGCTCCATAAATGTATCGTCAAGCTCCACGTCCCCGGTAAACTGATTATGTTTCTTTCCCTCGTCTCCCAGATCCAGGGAAAGCATCATCTTAAATTCCTGGTAACCCTTCAGTTCCATTGTCTTGCAGAATCGGAAAACGCTCGTGTCCCCCACATCGCATGCCTCCGCCAGATCCGTAATGGACATGAACAAAACTTTCTTTGGATTCTGCAGCACAAAATCTGCCACCTTCTTTTCAGCCTTTGTAAATTGATTTGAAGAAGCTCGTATTCTTGTCAGAAATTCTTTGCTCATATGCTTACCATCCCGTTTTTCTATAATCTTCCGAAATACAGTTTCCCCGGAAATTTCCCCGGGGGCGCTCCCTGCATTATCCCTGTTATTGATATATCTATTATAGCTTTAATCAGGGGATCATTCAACTGCGGAGCCAAATTTTTGCCACTATTTGGAAATTTCAGGATAATGTTCACACAGTCCTCTTACGCCAGATATGTTCGCGCTCTTTCAATGCAGAATCCCAGATTAAAGCTGTACACCTAAACCGTTTTTCGTATCACATTCAATATATCACATCGAAAAATATTTTTCAACATTTAGAAATGAGCAAAAAAAT
>CATWBR010000365.1 GCA_958349075.1 uncultured Clostridium sp. | reverse complement strand
TTACTATATTAATGCAAAACGGAGAAAAATAAAAGAGGGTGTCTGAAAAAAAATAAAATTTTCTTTTTTCCCTCGTCTTTTCCCCTCAAAACAGGCGGAATAACCGGGAATGAATGGAAATCAATAAAAACAGCCCCCGGGATGAGCTTGCTTCCGACCGGTTTCCCGCTCATCACTTATCTCCCCAGGGGCTGATTTTTTATCTTATTTTGTTTTCATCGATTCAATGATACCGTCTGCCAGTGCATCCAGTTCCGTTGCCTTGTCGGCATGAAGAGCGGAGGCCAGGGAAAGTCTTTCATTTAAAACAGTCATATTCTTAAGTTCGTCATCCACAAATTTCTGCATCAAATCACCGGACTTGCAGGCCCATGAGCCGTTCTCGATGATGGCAATCGTTCTGTTCTGAAGGTTCAGCGCTTTCATATCCATCAGGAAACTGTGCATCACCGGATAGATTCCCAGGTTATAGGTAACGGATGCCAATACCACATGGCTCAGGCGGAATGTTTCCGAAATGAGCTGTGAAACGTGTGTGTTGGATACGTCGTACACGTGTACATTGGTCATTCCCTTTTCACAGAGCTTTGTGGCCAGCGCCTGTGCCGCTGCTTCCGTATTGCCGTACATGGATGCATAGGCAATCAGTACGCCCTTCTCTTCCGGCTCATAGCGGCTCCAGTGATCGTATTTGTCGATAAAGTATCCTAAATCGGAACGCCATACCGGACCGTGAAGCGGGCAAATCATCTTAATGTCAATGGTTCCGGCTTTCTTTAAAAGCGCCTGTACATGAGGGCCGTATTTTCCAACAATATTGGTGAAATAGCGGCGTGCATCGTCAATCCAGTCCCTGTCAAAGTTCACTTCGTCGTTGAAGAGTTTTCCGTCCAGAGCGCCGAAAGAACCGAATGCGTCGGCTGCAAACAGGACGCCGTTTGTCACATCAAAGGTTACCATCGCCTCGGGCCAGTGTACCATCGGAGCAAAGACAAAGGTTACCGTGTGTTTTCCAAAGGTCATTGTGTCGCCTTCATGAACTTCAATCAGCTCATGGCTGTCAACGTCAAAGCCGAACTGACGCATCAGCATGAATGCTTTCTCCGTGCTGACAATCTTCACATCCGGATTGCGCAGCAGGATTTCCTCGATGGATGCGCCGTGGTCGGGCTCCATATGGTTGATTACAAGGTAATCAAGAGGTTTTCCACCCAGCAGATGATCCATGTTTTCCAGAAGCTGGCGGCAGGCCGACCAGTCAACCGTATCAAATAAAACGCTCTTCTCATCGAGCAGCAGGTACGCATTATAGGAAACTCCCCTTGGGATGGGATGTATATTTTCAAACAGGGCCAGACGGTGGTCATTGGCTCCAACCCAATATAAATCTTCCGTTACATTTCTTACACAATACATAAAGTGACTCTCCTTTCATTACTGTTCACAGGTGATGTGCCCGGTAAAACGGGGCACTGCTTTGCGAGGTGTTTTCGTGCATCTCTTACCAAAATTCCGCGTTTTACGCCTCGATAAACATATCTTTTCCTTCTGCACATTCCGGGCAGACCCAGTCTTCCGGAAGTTTCTCAAACAGTGTTCCCGGAGCAATGTCATTGTCAGGATCGCCTTCCGACGGATTATATTCATAACCGCAGCCGCCGCAGACATATGTCTTGCCGATTGGTTTTTCCTTAGGCATCTGAGGACGTTTCATCTTGATCATTGGCGGAGCCGGCTCCTTGGCCTTTCCGTTGTCAAGCGCTGCCGTCAGAAGCGGGAGAATCTCCATTACATCCCCGACAATTCCATAGTCGCAGTTTTTAAAGATTGGAGCGTTGGCATTCTTGTTGACTGCCACAATAATGGATGCGTCCTTAATTCCCTTTAAGTGCTGTGTTGCACCTGAGATACCGCAGGCAATGTAAAGGTTTCCTGTGAATTTCTGGCCCGACATTCCGACATACCGGTTGAGCGGCACATATTTAAGAGTCTCTGCCACCGGACGTGAGGAACCGATTGCGGCTCCTGCCTGGACAGCCAGCGCTTCAATCAGCTTCATGTTCTTCTTGTCGCCAATTCCCTTTCCTGCGGATACAACTCTTTCTGCCTGAGGAATCGGGGTGTCTAACGGGATTCCAACCGTAAAATCAAATCCATCTTTTTTCAGGGCCGCCACAAGGGTGTCTACCTTCTCCTGTGCCTTTCCCTCTTTCAAAATCTGTTTCTTTCGGAGTCCGGTAATCGGGGCTGCCTTTTTTACCAGTTTGGCTCCTCCACCGCCGGATTCCTTCGGCATCTTGCCGATGATATGGGAAGCAATAACCACTCTCTGGATTTCATTCGTTCCCTCATAAATTGTGGTAATCTTCGCATCGCGGTAAGCGCGCTCCACTTCCATTCCCTTCAGATAACCGCTGCCGCCGAAAATCTGGAGGGCGTCATTTGTAACCTCGAGGGCAATATCGGAAGCATACTGTTTTGCCATTGCGGATTCCATTCCGTATGGTGCATGGTGCTCTTTCAGCTCTGCGGAGCTGTAAATCAGGAACCGTGCACAGCGCAGTTTTGTAGCCATATCAGCCAGTTTAAACGACACAATCTGCTGCTGGCAGATAGGTTTGCCGAACTGGATTCTCTCCTTCGAGTATTCCAGTGCATTCTCATAAGCTCCCTGGGCAATGCCGAGCGCCTGTGCCGCTATTCCGATACGTCCGCCGTCAAGTGTCGCCATCGCGATCTTAAAGCCCTCTCCCTCTTTGCCGAGAAGGTTTTCCTTCGGAACTTTTACATCGTTAAAAATCAGTTCTGCCGTTGAGGAAGAACGGATACCCATCTTGTCATAGTGATCGCCGAACTCAAAACCTTCCCATCCCTTTTCTACGATAAAGGCGGAGATGCCTCTTGTTCCGATATCGGGTGTCGTCACTGCAAACACCACATATGTATCTGCCTTCGGCGCATTGGTGATAAAGATTTTGCCGCCGTTTAACAGGTAGTAGTCACCTTTTAAAACTGCCGTTGTCTCTGTTCCTCCCGCGTCTGAACCGGCGTTTGGCTCCGTCAGGCCGAAAGCCCCGATCTTCTCTCCCCTAGCCAGGGGAACCAGGTATTTCTGTTTCTGCTCTTCCGTACCGAATGCAAAAATCGGCCAGGATCCCAATGACACGTGTGCGGAAAGTATAACGCCTGCGCCGCCGTCCACTCTGGCGAGCTCCTCTACTGCGATTGCATAGCTTAAGACATCTTTGCCGGCTCCGCCGTACTCTTTTGGATATGGAATACCCATGAGGCCCATTTTTCCAAGTTTCTCCACGGCTTCTGCCGGAAATTCATTGTTCTGATCGAGAAGAAACGCCTGTGGCTTAATCTCACCCTCCGCGAATTCACGGATTTTCCTGCGAATCTCCTCGTGTTCCTGTGTCGTTGTAAACAGCATATGATTTCCTCCTTCTCCTTTTTGGTTTTAATCATGCATCATCTATCTGTTACCGCCTTGTCTTGGCAGGTAATATCTTTTTCAGGCAGCTTTACGCCGCTTTTCCAAATGGACTGCCTGCTGAAAATCCCGCAGCGCCGGCCTCTTGGCCAAACTGTATTAAGATCTCTAATATTGTATGATGGAAACTGTTTTTTATACTTGACAATTTTTATCCACTTTTATTTTTAAAGAATTCCGCCAACTGATTTTCCGTCAGCGGCGGCAGCATTATGCCATGTATGCATCTTTTAATTATTCTCCCGGCTCTGCCTCTTCTCCGCCTTCCTCATCCCCCTGTAAAATCCAGTAAAGGCTTCTTGAGCGGAATTCCTGGTCTATCGCATTCTGTACCTTGGCAAGCTGCATATGAATCCTGCATGGCGCCCCTTGTCTTCCGCGCCACTCACACTCATATCCCGGTGTCATGCAGGAGGTCAGACGCGCGTTTGTCTCCACCGCGTCAATCAGATCATAGAGTGTCGTCGCCTTAAGGTCACAGCCCAGCCGGCAGCCCCCGGTTGCCCCTCTCGTGATCCGCACAATTCCCGCTTTCTCAAGCTTCTTAAGAATCTTGTATGCAAACTTCTGAGGCAGGCTTTCCCTCTCGGCAATTTCTCCCGCGGTGTGGCTTTCGCCGCTTAAAAGGGTGCGGAGTATACGCAGTGCATAGTCGGTCTCTCTAGTTATCAGCAAGTTTTATGCCTCCCTTTCTTATCTGTCTCTACTATACCAATGTTGACAAAATTTGTCAAGTAATTTCAGAGATTTATATTAAGGAATGAGAACGCTGCCGGGACGGCCGAAGGGTGGAATGGTGAGGGGAGACTATGAGTCTTCAGTCCCGGTTGGAGGTTGTCGCGGGTGGGGAATCCGGGCAGAAAAAGTTCCTACGGGAAACGCTTGCGCTCGTTGGAGTACATAACAGTACTAAGGCGTCTGAGAAACGCCGCCTAAGTGCTGATGGACTCCCAGGTTCCCTGCGGAATCATTTTCTCCCTTCTTCCCCACGGGAAGGTTATCGCCCGGGACTGAAGACGCGCAGGTTATCGCCATTCCGCCCGGCCTGCGGTGGCTGATTTGTTCTATTCCTTCAAAGGGGGAGGTATTGTCGCTGCCACTACGTTCTTCCGATTGCAGGGCGGAAACGCTCAAGCCGATGAAATTACAGGTATCACAGCCACGTAGTGGCCGCGACAAGTGTCCTCCCCACCTTGAGCATGAGGAATCCCAGCAGGCCGCAGGCCAGGGACCGGGCCGACAACCTTCGCGGAGTCTTCAGTC
>CATWBR010000364.1 GCA_958349075.1 uncultured Clostridium sp. | reverse complement strand
AATTTCCACCTATCAATGAAACATATTCATTTAGCTTTTAAGTCCCATAACCGGCTGCAGTATATATCAATTCGATTATGGAATTGATCATACTTGAATCAGAATTGCTTGTCAATCCCTTCTAATAATATAATAGAGACAGTGGTTACATAAAAGTTACGGTTCACAGGTAACTGTAAAACGGGATTAAGAATAAGCGGTTTCATGTAAAGGAGAGAATTAAGATGGACAATCGGACAGAAATCCTGGATTTGAGGACAGCGCTCCGGGTTTTGAAGGAAATACCGGGACAGTTGGTGGAGACGGATGTGGAAGCGGATCCGATGGCGGAATTATCGGGTGTGTACCGCCACGTTGGAGCCGGTGGGACGGTGCAGAGGCCGACGAGGGTGAACGGACCGGCAATGATATTTAACAGGATAAAGGGATTTGAGGATGCCAGAGTTGCCATCGGTGTCCTCGGCAGCAGGAAAAGGGTGGGAATGCTTCTGGGATGCGAGCCGGAAAATCTTCCGAAACTTTTATGCGGGTGTGTGAGCCGTCCAATCCAGCCGGTCACGGTGGAGGAGGCGCCCTGCCAGGAGGTAGTGCATCTGGCAACGGAACCAGGGTTTGATTTGAACCGGTTAGTACCGGCGCCGACCAATACACCGGTGGACGCCGGGCCTTATATTACTCTCGGTATGTGTTACGCCAGCCATCCCGACACCGGAGTTGGAGACGTGACGATTCACAGGCTCTGCATTCAGGGAAAAGATGAGCTGTCCATTTTCTTTACTCCGGGGGCAAGGCACATCGGTGCGATGGCTATGCGGGCGGAGGAACTGGGGCAGACACTGCCGATTTCCGTCAGCATCGGCGTGGATCCGGCCATTGAAATCACTTCCTGCTTTGAGCCGCCGACAACGCCTCTCGGCTACAATGAGCTGTCCATTGCAGGGGCCCTTCGGGAGTCGGCAGTGAAAATGTGCAGGTGTAAAACCGTTTCCGAGCTGGCAATTGCAAATGCGGAGTACGTGATTGAGGGAGAGGTTCTTCCAAACCGCCGCGTACAGGAGGATCAGAACAGCCATACGGGTTATGCCATGCCGGAATTTCCGGGTTATACGGGAGGGGCCAGCGACCAGTGCTGGATCATTAAGGTGAAGGCCGTGACGCACCGGAAAAATCCGGTTATGCAGACCTGTATCGGCCCGGGCATGGAGCATGTAAATATGGCGGGAATCTGCACGGAGGCAAGTATTTACGACCTGGTGGAGCGCGCAATGCCCGGCCGCCTTCAGAATGTATACTGTCATCCGTCGGGAGGCGGTAAGTATATGGCCGTCATGCAGATTAAAAAGAGTATGGCGAGTGATGAAGGACGCCAGAGGCAGGCCGCTATCCTGGCATTCAGCGCTTTCTCTGAATTGAAACATGTTATTCTGGTGGATGAAGATGTGGATATCTTTGATTCCGACGATGTGATGTGGGCGATGAATACGAGATACCAGGGGGATGTGGATACCATTTTCCTGCCGGGCGTGCGCTGCCATCCGCTGGATCCGAGCGCCCAGCCGTATTACAGCCCGTCGATTTCAGACAGAGGCATATCCTGCAAGGTGATTTTTGACTGCACCGTGCCCTTCCATTTAAAAGAACATTTTGTGCGGTCACAGTTTATGGAGGTGGATCCTGACAAATGGGTAAAAATCGATTAGTAATAGGTATCAGCGGAGCCTCCGGCGTTCCGGTTGCCGTGGAGATTCTGAGGCAGCTTCGTCACTCGGAGATGGAAACTCATCTTGTCTATACGAGAGGTGCAGAAATGACGCTCAGCCAGGAAACAACCCTGACCCGTGAGGAATTGAACGCCATGGCCTATGTGGTTTATGATAACGGTAACATCGGAGCAGCCATAGCCAGCGGGACGTTCCGTACCGCCGGAATGATTGTGGCGCCGTGCAGTATGAAAACGGTGGCGGGGATTGTCAGCGGTTACAGCGACAATCTCCTCCTCCGGGCGGCCGATGTGACAATAAAGGAGAGAAGGAAACTTGTGCTGGTGGCGCGCGAAACCCCTCTCAGCACCATTCATCTGAGAAACCTGTATGAAATCAGCCGGATGGGAGCCGTAGTTATTCCACCGGTGCTCAGCTACTATAACCATCCCGATTCGGTGGAGGCCTGCACGGCGCATATCGCAGGAAAGGTGCTGGACCAGTTCGGCATTGAGGGGGAGCATTTCTGCCGTTGGGGGGAAGACGGCAGAGTAGGAGAAGAGGGTGCCGGATTATGAAAAGAGTAACATACAGGCAGACAGTCCTCAATTATCCTGTCATTGCAGAAGTTTCGGTGCTGAACCAGGGCGTACATATTCTCCTTGTGGGAGGAATGAAAACCCATATCGGAGCCGTCAGCATCTGCAGCGCAGGCGGTATTCATACAATGGAGGAGGACGGCCATAGGGAAAGAGCGGTCAGCGGCCGGTGGGCCCGGGTCCTGTTTGAAGCCTGGGGCTGCCCCGTTACGGTGGCATGCGGGATTCACTACGACGGCATCTCAAAGGAAGAGATCCGTCTGATTCTGGATGAGACGGAAGTGTTGCTGGAACAGGTGAAGAGTTCTTTTGGAAACTTGGATTGACAAACGGCAGGCGGCGGTATAAAATTAAACTAACAATGTTAGTTTAAGGAGAATGCCACGATATGAAGGGTAAAGGTTTGACAATAGAAATGATCATTGATACTGCTCTGCAGTTGGTTGAAGAGAAGGGATACGGCAATTTTTCGATGCGCGAGCTGGCCTTGAGGATGGATGTGAAGGCGGCCTCGCTTTACAACCATGTGACCGGAGTTGAAGATATTAACCGTGAGGTAGGAAAGCTGGCAGCTTCCAGGCTCAACGGCAGCCTGGCGCGTGCGGTGGAAGGAAAGATGCGCGATGAGGCTGTTATGGCTCTGGCCTGCGCATACCGTGGATTTGTGAAGGAAAACCCGGAGTTATACAAAGCGATTATCGGCATGCCCGTACTGGATCAGGGAGACGGCACGATTGAAGTCGGCAGGGAAAGTATGCTGACGATCAGAAACGTCGTATGCCAATACCAGATCCGGGATGAGGAAAATGTGCATTTTTCGCGCTGTTTCAGGAGTGCCCTGCACGGCTTTGCCCTGCTGGAAGCGGCCGGGTATTTTACGGGAAAAAATATTCATTCGGAGGAAAGTTTCCGTTTCCTGGTAAAAGGCTACGCGGACTGGCTTCTCCGTTTGGAGGGGCAGAAAAGCTAGAGAGGCAAAGAACCGCGGCTTAAACGGCAGCCGGAGAGAACAGAGGGGTACGTTTATGAAACAACAACTCAATGAGAGGGAACGGAAGGTGTTTGTAGAGATGCCGGAAATCAGTTCCGTGCTTACACTGGCTGTACCGACTGTGCTCAGCCAGATTATTTCGGTTATCTATAACCTGGCTGATACCTATTATATTGGGCGGACGGACAATCCGGATATGGTTGCCGCCGCCTCTGTCTGTATGACGCTGCTTTTGCTGATGACAGGAATGGCAAATTTGTTTGGAATCGGCGGTTCAAGCCTGATAGCCCGGTGTCTCGGTTCACAGGATTTTAAGAAAGCCCGGCAGACGTCGGCTTTTTCCGTGTGGGGAGGAGTGACGTTTGTTCTTGTTTATTCGGCGCTGCTCTTTTTGTTCAGCGATACATTCCTGTCACTTTTGGGCGCCGGGAGAGGTACGCTTGACTACTGCTATACTTATATGTTCTGGACCTGCATTGTAGGAGGTCTTCCCACCGTTATGAATCCTCTGCTGGCTCATTTGGTACGTTCGGAGGGTGCTTCGAGGGAGGCAAGTCTGGGCGTATCCATGGGAGGAATTCTCAATATCGCCCTGGATCCGCTTTTCATGTTTGTGATTCTGCCGAAGGGCTGCGAGGTTGCGGGGGCGGCCATTGCAACAATGCTGTCAAATCTGAGTGCAACCGTCTTTTTTATCATTTACATCATCCGTCACAGAAAGACATCGGTGCTGTCGATGGATCCGCGTGATCTCTCATTCGGAAACCAGATACCGGGGGATGTGATTTCGATCGGGCTGCCGTCCTTTCTGATGACAATGCTCTCCAGTTTTTCCAACGCTGTGGTCAACAACCTGATTTCGGGGGAGAGTTCTGCGGCAGTGGCCGGAATGGGCATTGCCAAGAAAATTAATATGCTTTCGTTTAGGGTCTCTACCGGAATAACACAAGGGGCGCTTCCGCTGATCGCTTATAACCATACGGCGGGTGATTTCAAACGGATGAAAAAGTCTATTCTAAGCGCGGCCGGACTGGCTGTTGGTTTCGCCTCTGTCTGTATGTGCATATCGTTCCTGTTCGGCGGTATCTTTGTGGGCTTTTTCATAAACGATGCCGAGACGGTCCGGTTCGGCAGGTATTTTGTGAAGACAATCTGCCTGGCTATGCCGCTTGCCGCCGCAACTATGACATTTATGATGCTTTTCCAGGCCACGGCCAGAAAAGCCAAAGCCACGTTCATATCAATGCTGCGTAAGGGGATTCTGGACGTCCCCCTGATGTTCGCACTCAACAGAATCTGGCCGCTCTATGGCGTGGCACGCGCAACTCCCATTGCGGAGCTGGCCGCATGCACGATCGCGGTGACAACGGCGTTCAGATTTTTAAAAAGCCTGAAAGCAGGAGATTCCCCGTTGACCGGCTCCGCTGAAAGCAGAGAAGAAAAGAAAGAGAAAATATAAAATACCCCAGGCCTGGTATAAGTT
>CATWBR010000363.1 GCA_958349075.1 uncultured Clostridium sp. | reverse complement strand
TCTTTCTACAACTGTTTTTCCATTTGCTGCCCGCTCCTGCCGGCCTGTTTAACTGTTCTCATATTAAGAGACATCGGTTCAATCCTCCTGATCCAGGTTATTGAACAAATCACAGGCATAGAATTCCCGGATTGACATGTTAAATCCTTCGGCAATCTTTTGAATGTTTACTATGCCCGGATTCTTACTGCGTCCATTGAGAATACATTTCAGCGTTGAGAGCGGCATCCCGGTCTTATACGACAGGGCATACAAAGTGAGCCGGTCCCTTTTGAGAAGCTCCCTGATCCTTTTCACAGTCGCCTCACATATCTGCATCTTATGACCTCCAATCTTTCGTATGAACTTAGTTTATACGAAAAATCGCAAAGAGCCGGGCGATATATCATCTTGAATGTAAGGTTATGGAAATTTTTTCCGGCTTACAACTTTTCCGCTGTAAAAGATAACTCTTCGGTATCCCAATTATTACCGATTTGCGGAAAAATGCCTTCTGGACAGTTACTGTTAACGTACATTATTCCAGCTCGCTTAGCCCGGTGTACAATTGATAGTAGCGGCCTTTCTGGCGGATAAGGTCCTCATGATCACCTCTTTCTATTATCTTACCGTGCTCCAACACCATAATGGCGTTGGCGTTGCGGACTGTAGAAAGACGGTGCGCAATTACAAGCGTCGTCCTGTCCTTCATCAGCCGGTCCATGCCGTGCTCGATATGCTTTTCTGTCCTGGTATCTACCGAACTTGTCGCTTCATCTAAAATCAGTATCGGCGCCTTTGAAACCGAGGCCCTGGCAATGTTCAGAAGCTGCCTCTGGCCCTGGCTTAAGTTGGCTCCGTCTCCCTCCAGCATAGTGTCGTACCCTTTTGGCAGACGCATGATAAAAGAATGGGCGGAAGCCGTCTTTGCAGCCCGGGTTACTTCCTCGTCAGTCGCGTCCAGGCGGCCGTAACGGATGTTCTCCATGACTGTGCCCGTGAACAGATGGGTATCCTGAAGAACCATTGCGATATTCTGCCTCAGTTCATTGCGTTTCAAGTGGCGGACGTCAACTCCGTCCACTGTGATGCTTCCCGACTGGATGTCATAAAAACGGTTAATCAGGTTGGTGATCGTCGTCTTGCCTGCTCCCGTGGAACCGACAAAAGCGATTTTCTGGCCCGGCTTTGCATAGAGGCTGATATCGTCCAGAATTACCTTATCCGGATTGTACCCGAAGGTTACGTGCTCGAGCACGACTTCGCCCCTGACCGGCTGAAGAGATACCGCATCCGCATCATCCTTCTGCTCCGGCTCCGTATCCATCACGGCAAATACACGCTCCGCACCGGCCAGCGCGGAAAATACGTTACTGATCTGCATTGATATTTCGTTGATCGGCCTTGAAAACTGCCTTGAGAAGTTCAGGAAAACCGTAAGACCGCCCACGTCAAAGTTTTTAAATACGCAGAGCAGCCCTCCGATACAGGCCGTCAGGGCGTAATTGACCTGGCTTAAGTTTCCCATTACCGGTCCCATAATTCCGCCGAAGAACTGGGCCCTTATCTGTTTATCCCTCAAATCGCCGTTCAGATAGCCGAATTCCTCCTCCGCTACCTCCTCATGGCAGAATACCTTCACTACCTTCTGTCCCTGGATCGTCTCTTCAATATAGCCGTTGAGGGCGCCGAGGGCCGACTGCTGGGCTGAGAAATACTTCTGGCTTCTGGATGCCACAAAGCCTCCCGCCTTCATCATCAGCGGAATCATCACCACCGTGATTACGGTCAGGTAGATATTTGTGTAAATCATCAGGATTAATGTCCCTATGATGCTGAGGGCTCCTGAAAACAACTGGACGAGCGTGCTGCTCAGCATATTGCCGATCGTATCCACGTCATTTGTAAAACGGCTCATCAGATCGCCGTTGTTATTGGTATCATAAAATTTCAGAGGCAGCTTCTGCATCTTTGCAAACAGCTCCTCCCTGATACGCTGCAGGGCATTCTGTGCAATTGTCAGCATAATGCGGGACTGCGTATAGTTGGCCGCCACGCTGAGCAGATAGATGGCAGCCATCACGATCAGCGCTCGGAACAGGCCTGCGCTGTCCCCCCTGCTTCCGTCCAGGGGCACGATATAGGTATTAATAATCGGGCGCAGCATATAGGCTCCCGCCAGATTGGTCAGGGTGCTCACAATAACGCAGGCAAATGCAATCATCATCCACATCCTGTCTTTTTCCAGGTAGGATAATAGCCTTTTTACCGTCTCTTTACTGTTCTGCGGTTTTCCGCCGCCCTTTGCCGCCATACGGCCGGGTCCGTGTTTCTTTTTCGGAGCGTCCGCCACCCTGTTTCCGTAGCGCCGTTTCAGGCTGTCAACTCTTCTCTGGTCCATCATGCCTGCACCTCCTGTCTGCCGTTTTTGTCTGTCACATCCTGCGCCGGCACTTCATTGTTCCCGCTGTTCTCCTCTTCTGCACCGTTCTTTTTGCCGTACTGGGTTTCATAAATCTCCCTGTAGGCCTCACAGGAGGCGAGAAGTTCTCCGTGCCTTCCCATTCCGATGATTTTACCGTCATCCAGGACGATTATCTTGTCGGCATCCTCCACGGAACTGATTCTCTGTGCAATAATAAATTTTGTCGTATCTTTAAGCGTCGTCCTGAATGCCTTACGTATCTCGGCTTCCGTGGCGGTATCCACTGCGCTGGTGCTGTCGTCCAGGATCAGGATTTTGGGCTTCTTCAGAAGCGCTCTGGCAATACAGAGCCTCTGTTTCTGTCCCCCCGATACATTGACGCCGCCCTGGCCCATTTCCGTGTCGTATCCCTGGACAAATGAGGTTACAAAGCCGTCCGCCTGAGCGCTCTTTGCCGCCAGTCTGACCGTCTCCATATCGGCTTCCTCATCGCCCCATCTCAAATTCTCTTCGATTGTGCCGGAAAACAGTACATTTTTCTGAAGCACCATGCCTACGCCGTCCCTCAGATGTTTTAACGAATAGTCCTTCACATCAATTCCGTCGATCAGCACCTGTCCCGCCGTGGCCTCGTAAAGCCTCGGGATGAGCTGTACCAGGGACGTTTTTCCGCTTCCGGTGGAACCGATAATTCCCACCGTCTCGCCTCCGTTAACCTGGAAATCAATGTGCTCCAGAACGTAATCCCTGTCATTGTTATAGGAAAAACAGACATCCTTAAATTCCACCCGTCCTTCTGTGACAACCGCATCTTTCCTGGCCGCATCCTCATCGGTCAAATCGATTTCCGTATCCATAACCTCGTTGATACGTTTTACCGACGCCATGGCCCTGGAACTCTGTAAAAATACCATGGACAGCATCATTAAGGACATCAGTATCTGCACAATGTAGGTGGTAAACGCGGTCAGATCCCCGACCGCCATTCCGCCTGCAATAATAATATTGCCGCCGTACCAGACAACGGCGATTGTCGTCACATTCATTGCCAGCATCATGACCGGCATCGTTGCAATGACGATACGCATGGCTTTTAAACTGCTCTCCTTTAAGTCCGCATTCATCTCTTTAAAGCGGTCACTTTCATAATCCTCCCTGACGAAGGATTTAACAACCCTGACATTGGTCAGGACTTCCTGGATGCCGCTGTTGAGACGGTCCAGCTTCTTCTGCATCACCTCAAAGCGCGGGAACGCCAGCTTCAGTATCGTCGCAATCGCCGCTGTCAATAGCGGGATAACGATGAGAATAATCACCGCCAGGCGCGCATTCATCAGAAACGCCATGATAAGCGCCCCGATCAGCATTCCGGGGGCGCGCAGCATCAGACGCAGTCCCATCATCATGACGTTCTGGACCTGCTGGATGTCGTTGGTCAGCCTGGTGACCAGAGAACCTGTGCTGAATTCATCGATATTTTTAAATGAAAACTGCTGGACCCTGGAAAATACATCCTTCCTCAAATCGCTGGTAAAACTAATCGATGCCTTAGCTGAAAAATAGGCGCCCAGGATTCCTCCTGCCGCCATCAGCACCGTAGTCAGAATCATCACAAATCCGATTCTGATAATATAGCCCGCATCGCGTTCCGCCACGCCGTTGTTGATAATCATTGACATCAGCTTCGGAAGCATAATCTCCCCGAACACCTCCGTCAGCATCATGAGCGGCCCGATAATAAAGGCGCTCAGATACGGCGTGACATATTTCTTATATCGCTTCATATTATTTTGTCCTCCAACTACTCCTGTGTCACCGTCCGCTCCGCAGCCGGCAGCATTCCCCGCAGAACACTGCTGTAAACAGTAACCATCCTATTCCGTCTTTGTATCACTTTCCTGGAAAAGATATTCCAGATTGAGGCGTACTTTATCAAGGAATCCTTCGAACTGATCCAGTTCTTCGTCGGTAAATCCGGCAAAAAGGGCGTTTTCCACCTTTTTAAATATTTTCTCGCTGCCTTCCACAACCGCCTGGCCCTTGGGCGTAATGCAGATCTGGTTAAAACGGTTGTCATCTTTATCCGCCACGCGGCTGATATATCCGCCTTTTTCCATCTTTTTTAAGGAGACGGCTATGGTTGCGGTAGAAACATGCTGCCTGTTTGCAATTTCCTTCTGTGATGCGTTAGGGCATCTGGAAATAAACATCAGGATCTGATGCTGGCTCCGGTATACTCCCGATTTATTCAGTTCCCGCTCAAGATACATCCTGTGCAGTTTATTTGCCATAAAATATTTTTCTACCAGTTCATGATTACGGGTTTCCATACTGTCATGAAAGTCACAGTTCATTTTTTACCTCCTTGTTAGCCT
>CATWBR010000362.1 GCA_958349075.1 uncultured Clostridium sp. | reverse complement strand
GATATACTTTGATTAAAGGAATAACACAATGATAAAGTAACGATAAAATTTAGTAAGGAGGATATGGAAAATGAGGATGTACAAGGAGGCGGCACATAAAACATATGAGCGCAGCCAGGAAGTGACGGGACTGGTAGGCAGTATTATTGAAAATGTTAAAAACAAAGGAGATCAGGAGATTCTGGAACTGACGAAAAAATTTGACGGGATTGAGATGGACTCTGTTAAGGTAGGGAGGGAAGAAATTGAAAAGGCGTATTCCCTCGTTTCCCAGGATACGGTTGAGGCAATCAGAAATGCCGCCGCACAGATCCGATTCTTCGCCGAGAAGCAGTTGGAATGCATGACCCCGCTGACGACGGCATCGCCGGTGGCGGGAGTGACGCTGGGACACCGCCTGATTCCGGTTGAAACGGTAGGCGCCTACGTACCGGCCGGCCGTTATCCGCTTCCAAGCACCGCGCTGATGCTGGCAATTCCGGCAAAAGTGGCCGGTGTCAGGAAAGTAGTAGCCTGCAGTCCGGCGGCCAAGGGATACGGCACAATCCACCCGGCCGTCCTGGCGGCGATGGACATTGCCGGAATTGATGAAATATACTGCACCGGAGGGGCGCAGGCGATCGCAGCAATGGCATACGGAACGGAGACCGTGCAGAAGGTCGATCTGATTGCAGGGCCGGGAAACAAGTTTGTAACTGAGGCCAAGAGGCAGGTTCTGGGCAATGTTGGAATCGACAGTCTGGCAGGGCCGAGCGAAGTTCTTGTAATTGCCGACGAACTGGCAAACCCGAGGTACACGGCCATTGACCTGCTGGCCCAGAGCGAGCACGATCCCAATGCAAGGGCAACGCTTATCACCACATCGGAGCAATTTGCCGGAAAAGTGCTGGAACATCTCTGTAAATTTGCCGATGAACTGTCCACCGGAGAGACCGCGAAAAAATCGTGGGAGGACAACGGAACGATTATTATCGCGGATTCCCTGGAGGAAGCGATTGCAATTTCGGACGATATTGCACCGGAACACCTGGAAGTACATACGCACAACAGTGACGCGGTTGCCGCAAAGCTCAGGAATTTCGGTTCCCTCTTTATTGGAGAATATACGCCCGTTGCATTCGGCGATTACTGTTCCGGAACAAACCATACGCTTCCGACAATGGCCACGGCCAAGTATTCCAACGGAGTCTGGGTCGGCACATTCTTAAAAACATCCTTTACCCAGCACATCTCCAGGGAAGGATGCAGCAACCTGTCTAAAACATGTGTGCAGCTTGCCGGGGAGGAAGGACTGTTTGCCCATCAGAAATCAGTTCTGGTGCGTGTGGAGTAAGTGATAAGCTGGTGAAATAGATGGTGAGCTGAAAAAGGAGGACTTACATGAATATTCTTCAGGGAAAAAATATTTTTGACGTAGAGGGAAAGGTGGTTCTTGTGACCGGCGCGGCGACGGGACTGGGAGAGGGATATGCCCATATTTTCGCAGAATCGGGATGCAGGGTGGCCTGCGCCGATATCAATGAGGAGCAGGTAAAACAGACGGTGGAGGACATCCGGAGCCAGGGAGGAGAGGCAGCGGCCTTTGTGGTGGATGTGACCAGGCAGGACAGCATCAAAGAAATGGTAAACGCCATTCTTGAAACATACGGCAGGATAGACGTGCTAGTCAACAATGCCGGTGTGGAACATATAGAGCCTTTTGTGGAGGTGAGTGAGAAACACTACGACTTTATCACGGGCGTCAACTTAAAGGGCGTGTTTTTTGTGGCGCAGGAAGTGGCAAAAGTGATGAAAGAGAACGGAGGAGGAAAGATCATCAATATCGGTTCACTGGGAAGCTATATCGGCCTGGCTGAATCCAGCGTATACTGTACCACCAAGGGTGGAGTCATCCAGATGTCAAAGACGCTCTCCATTGAACTGGGGCCTGACCATATCCAGGTTAACTGCATCGCTCCGGGGTATTTTATCACGCCGATGACAAAGCCGTTTTATGACGACCCGGAACACCGTGCATGGATTGAGAGCAGAATCCCGCTCCATGAGTGGGGAACCGTGGCCGATCTGGCGGGACCGATGCTTTTCCTCGCCTCCGCGGCCAGCGATTACATTACAGGCATTACAATCAAGGTGGACGGCGGCTGGCTGGCAAGCTGATAAGCTGATAAGAGAAGGGAGGAGTTAAATGAAGGCTCTGAGGTTTTACGGGATTCATGACATAAGGACAGAGGAAACGGAAATTCCGGACTGCAGGGAAGACGAGGTGCTGGTAAAAACAGCCTATGCCGGTATCTGTGGTTCCGATCTGCACATCTATAACAAGGGTATGTTCATTCAGAACATACCCGAAACGATGGGACATGAATTTGACGGGGTGATTGAAAAGACAGGCTCCGGCGTGAAAAATTTCAAACCGGGAGAAAAGGTGACCGCCAACCCCATGGTTCCATGCGGCACATGTCCGAGCTGCCGGAAGGGAAGCTTCAATACATGCGGGGCGCTTGGTTTTATCGGGGAAGTGTCACAGGGATGCTTTGCGGAATACATCGCGGTAAAGGAAGAAAAATTAATCCGTGTTCCGGATTCCGCCGATTTAAAACTGATCGCCCTGTCGGAGCCGCTCGCCGTTGCAGTAAATATATGCCGCCGTGCGTCGTTTAAACCGGGGGAGAGGATTGCCCTGATAGGGGCGGGCCCCATCGGCCTTTTAACGATTGCATTGGCAAAGCAGGTATACGGAGTGGACGACATTACGGCGGTGGATCTGTCGGAGAGCCGCCTCAGGCTGGCGGCAAAGCTTGGAGCATTAAAAACCGTGCGGGAACCGGATGAAAATGACCGGTTTGACAAGGTGATTGAGGCGGCGGGAGCGCCGGCAGCCTTTGCAATGGCGGCAGGACATGTGGAGGCGAACGGATTTCTCTATGTGGTCAGCATCTTTGAAAAAGATTTCGTATTTGACATCAACGCCCTGGTGGCCGGACAGATTACTTTGGTTGGCTGTAATGTGTACACTAATGAGGATTTAAAGGAGGCGGTTTCACTTATCGCAGAAAAACGCGTGGATATCAGTCCCGTTATTTCCGGTGAATATACACTGGAGGAGGGTAAAAAAGCGTTTGAACTTTTGAGTTCCGTGGATAAAAATGCGGCAAAAATCCTGTTCAGGATGTGAGAGAGGAGAAAAAGATGGAAGGCACTTTATTTTTGGGATACCCGGCCAGCACCGGTATTTTGATTCTTGGAACGATCGTGATTGCTGCAATTGCCACTTTTACATTTTATAAGGGATGGTGGAAGCTGTAGACTCAAAAGGAGGTAAAGTATGAAAATTCAGAATCTCGGACAGGCCATGGGAATAGAAATTCCGCTCATTGTACCTGTGGTTCTTATTGTTTATATGCTTGCCATTCTGGCAATCGGGCTCTGGTCGGCGAGAAAGGTGAAGAACTCGGAAGACTGGTTTGTGGGCGGGCGTTCCATGGGACCCTGGATTACGGCTCTCGCGCACGGTTCCAGTTCACTTGGAGGCGGTATGTACATAGCAGGTCCGCAGTACGGCTGGGAGGCGGGAGCGTCGGCATTGTGGGCAGCGCCGGGCGATGTGTTCGGGCCATTACTGAACTTCGGTATCCTGGCGCGCAGAATGCGACGCTACACGGAGAAGGCCAAGACACTGACCATATCGGAGTTTTTCGGACACCGCTATTACAGCAAGGGGGTTAGAAACTTTTCCGTGGTCATTCTGGTTATTGCGATGCTCATCAGCCTTGTTGTGGAATATATGGCAATGGGGGTTCTTGTTTCGGCGGTAACCGGCTGGTCGTTTATCATTTCCCTGATCTTCGGCTGTGCGGTTATCCTGATTTATACGGGCGCAGGCGGATATCTGGCCGTGGCTTACACGGATTTTGCCCAGTCAATCCTGATGGTGATTGGCATGCTCATTCTAATCCCCGTCTGTATCGCAAGCGTAGGCGGACTGGAAGGGATGAACGCAGGCCTGTATGCAATTAATGAAGGACTTCCCACCCTGTGGGGCGAAGATTATTATCTGAAGGGCGCTCCCCTTCTGATAGCCGGAATGGCGCTTGTTTACTTTATCGGTTATATGGGGCAGCCCCATCTGATTCTGAAAACGGTTGCAATTAAGGATGACAAATCCATCCGTCTCGTTCCAATGATTGGCGCCGTATTTGGCTTCATGCTGGCATTCGGCGTTTATACACTCGGCTGTGTGGGAAGAGTCGTATACCCCGATATTTCCATGCTCCCGGGAGGCAATGCGGAGTATGTGCTGCCGATGCTGGCGCTGACAAAACTGCCGGCTCCTCTGGCCGGGTTACTTCTTGCCGGAGCCTGTTCCGCAGTCATGTCCACGGCGAGCGGCCTGCTGCTGGTGATCGGGTCCGCCATCGGCAATGACCTGTACCGCAATTGTGCATCAGGAAAAGCGGCGTCGGAGGCTCAGGTAATGAAGGTGACGAGAATGTCAACCTACCTTCTTGGGATTGTTTCGGTAGCAATGTGCTTTATCCCCGTATTCCAACTCGGCGTATACCAGCTCACCTGGATCGCCTGGTCCGTACTTTCTCCGGCGTTCATTCCGTGTATCGTAGGCGGCCTTTACTGGAAGAGAGGGACAAAAGAGGGAGCTTATGCGGCAATGATTTCCGGTTCCCTTGTAGGAGCTTTCTGGTATTACCTGCTTCAGGAGGTAACCAACATCCATACGTTTTTCGCAGCGCTTGTCATCGCAGTCATAGCCTATATTGTGGTGAGCCTGAAGACACAGA
>CATWBR010000361.1 GCA_958349075.1 uncultured Clostridium sp. | reverse complement strand
GGAAAGGAGGCGCGTATGATTCTGATTGACTATAAAGATCGGCGTCCCATCTATGAGCAGGTTGTCGAGAAAATGTCTGAACTGATGGTGCGCGGCATCCTGGAGCAGAACAGCCAGCTTCCGTCCGTACGCAGCCTTGCGACGGAGCTGTCAATCAATCCGAATACAATCCAGAGGGCTTATGCGGAGCTTGAGCGTCAGGGGTATATTTATTCGGTAAAAGGCAGAGGCAGCTTTGTGGCTGAAAATCATCAGATTCGTGAACAAAAGAAAAGAGAAATCTTTATAAGGCTCGGAAAACTGGTGGAGGAAGCAAAAGGGGCAGAGATCACGATGCTGCAGTTTCAGGAGCAGGTGATCCAGCTTTATGGCAATAATGACCGGAAACCGCGCGTATTCGCGGCAGCGTCGGCCGCAGAGAAATCGGCGGCAGGGGCAGACGGCCTCGTGCCGGTCACGGAAGAGGCGGCGACAGCCCTAAGGGAGGAAAAAGGAGGAGAAACGGATGATTGAAGCAATCAGCCTGACAAAACGATTTGACGATATCACAGCCGTTGATCATATTAATGCAGAAATCAGGGATGGAAGCGTGTTTGGGCTTATCGGCACCAACGGAGCCGGAAAGAGCACATTCCTAAGAATGGCTGCCGGAATTCTGAAACCGGATGAGGGCAGAGTTACGATCGACGGAGAAGATATTTTTGAGAATGACAGAGTAAAGTCAAGGTTTTTTTATATTTCAGATGATCAGTATTTTTTAAACAATGCAACGCCCGAAGAAATGATGAAGTTTTACAGAAATGTTTATCAGAATTTCGATGAGAAGCGGTTTTTCGGCCTTCTGCAAAACTTCGATTTGAGTGCAAAACGAAAGGTTAACACCTTTTCCAAGGGCATGAAAAAGCAGCTTTCCGTTCTTCTGGGAATCTGCGCCAACACCGATTACATCTTTTGTGATGAGACCTTCGACGGTCTGGATCCGGTTATGCGTCAGACGGTAAAGAGCCTCTTTGCCAACGATATGGAGGAACGTAATTTAACTCCAATCATCGCATCGCATAACCTGAGAGAGCTGGAGGATATCTGCGATCATGTGGGCCTGCTCCATAAAGGCGGAATTCTGCTGTCCAAGGATCTGGATGATATGAAGCTGAATATCCATAAGGTTCAGTGTGTCCTGCTGCCGGGGACGGAACCGGAGGAGTTAAACGGAGTTGATATAATCAGGACAGAGCGCAGAGGAAGTCTCCTGACTTTGACTGTGAGAGGCAAGAAGGAGGAGATAGAGGCAGTAATGCAGACATTCCATCCTGTATTTTTCGAAATGATCCCTCTCTCCCTGGAAGAAATATTTATCAGTGAAACGGAGGTGGCTGGTTATGACATCAAAAAACTTATTTTTTAATATGATGAAAGAAAATACGAAACAGCGCCTTTGGACGGTCGCTCTGATATCGCTTATTCTCTTTTTCGCTTTTCCGGTTCAGACAGCTCTGCTGATCAGCAGCTATCTTTCACAGGAGCGCATCGATACGGTGTGGGAGAGGGAAGCCCAGGGCGTGGAGATAATCAAACAGCAGCTTCAGGAGAGATTCCTGGAATGGACGTCCGCCAATAATGGGATGATGGTATTCCTGATTCTTGTGTTTGCCGTTGTCTGCGGCATTTCCGGATTTTCCTACCTGCATTCCAAAAAGAAAACAGATTTCTTTCACAGCGTGCCGGTAAAACGCGGGAAGCTGTTTGCCATTGTATATTTAAACGGTTTTCTTTATACCGCAGTCCCATATTTTATTTTCCTGCTCATCTCAAGCATTATGATTCAGGTGAAAGCGGGGCAGGCATTTCCGTGGTTCGATGTGATAAAAGCTTACTTCATCCATATGTCATTTTATCTTTTGATTTATTCTGTGGTAATCGCCGCGGTGATGATGACCGGCAACACGATTGTAAGTTTACTGGGAACTGCAGTATTCTTTATCTGGGGGCCGGGAAGCACCCTGCTGCTCACGGGATATTACAGCAGCTATTACATAACGTTCTACGAGAATACGGAGACTTTTGTAAAATTAGCACAGCGTTCTTCACCGGCGGCCTGGTACATCAGCGCGGCCTCGATGCCGGAAAAGACGGCGGGAATGGCTGTATGGGCCATAGCGGCTGCCGCCCTGATCACCGCACTCTGTGTTTTCCTCTACAAGAAGAGGCCTTCCGAGGCGGCGGGACGCGCCATGGCATTCAAGAGGAGCCAGCCGGTTATCAAACTCCTCCTCGTGGTCCCGATAGGACTGCTTGGCAGCCTGCTTTTCAGGGAAATGATGGGAAGCGACGGATGGAGCGTCTTCGGCCTGATCTGCGGTCTTGTCATCAGCTACTGTACGATTGAAATTATCTATAATTTTGATTTCAGAAGGCTCTTTGCCCATAAAAGACAGTTTGCACTTTGTGCGGTCTGCGCTGCCGCGATCCTCGCATTCTTCCGGTTTGATTTGTCAGGCTATGATTCCTATGTTCCGTCGGAGGCGAAGATGGAGTCGGCCGGTATTTACTGCCGGAGAATGGATGCAGATTTCCTCTATGATTACATGGTGGAACCGGAAATGGCCGGTAATGAGGGAGGAAGGTATCAGTATGTAAGCTGGAGCCATATATCCCCATCGGAACTGCTTGACAAGATGAGGCTGACGGATGTATCGGCCGCCGCCGAGATAGGGCGCAGCGGAGTAAACGATGCTGCAGAGGCCAAGCGGAACAGCCGGGGCAACAGGTCACAGAGCCGCTACTCCTACATGTCTTCGGAAGACGGCGCTTTGGTAGACGAGATAATCGTCGCTTATCATCTGAAGGGCGGAAAGACGGTTCTGCGCAGCTACTATATGAAATTGTCCGAAGTCAAAGATACTTTGGACCGAGTTTATGACAGTGAAGAGTATAAAGAGACGGTTTATCCGGTTCTTGCTTATGAGGCATCCGATATAGCGGGTATTAACTACCAGGAATACAACGACTTCAGCCATGTAAACCTGAAAGACGGGGAAACTAAGGCTCAGCTTTTGGAAACATACCAGAAAGAACTGAAGGGACTGACATCAAAAACAAGAAGAGAGGAAAGCCCGATCGCGGCAATCCAGTTTAAGACCGTTAAAATGCAGGATATCATCAATACGCTGAAGGCCAAGGGGAATGACTACAGTGAATTCAACAGGAAGTTTTATTACCCAATCTATCCCTCCTTTACAGAGACAATCAGCCTGCTGAAGAAATGCGGGATTGATGCCGGAGAATTCCTTACAGTTGATAATGTGGATAAAATTGTGATGGAGAGTTATGTAACACCGGACGATATTGCCCGGGCAGAGATGGAAACCTCAGAGGATATTGTTTATGTAAAAGAACGCGGAAGCAGAGTGGTCACAGTGACCGACAAAGAAAAAATCCGCGAGATTCTTAACAGTTCCGTACCGAGTGAACTTAACTGCACAAACTATTTAAATGAGCTCTACTCAGGCGTGAGGCTTACCGCTTACGTGTCGGTGAGCCAGGGGCAGACGGAAGATGAATTTGACGCCTCCATTGAGCCGGAAGCAGTCCATACTGCGGACCGGTACGATGACGATTCCCAGAACGAACCGGAATACCGTAAATACAGTCTTACTTTTGACTACGATCAAATCCCCGTATTCGTAAAAGAAACGTTTAAATTAACAGAGAAAAACATGAAAAACGACGTTTCTGAGGGGTATTAAGGATGTGAAGCCCGGGGCGGCCTTTACTTTTGATTGACTTTCTCTCCTTTACAGGATAAAATAAGTGAGGAAAAATATCCTGTAGAGGAGGAAAATGAATGGCGTTTTTAGATGAACTTGGTAAGGTAATCAGCGATAAAAGCAAGGAAGCAGCCAATAAGGTGAAGGATATCACCGGTGTGATCCAGCTTAAATCAAAATTGTCAGCAGAAAAGGAAAAAGTAAATAAAGCATATATCAGCCTTGGAAAGGCATACTACGACAGACATGAGGCTTCACTGGAAGACGAGTATGCCGATGAATTTAAGACTATCCAGGCGGGAATTATTAAAATAGCGGTTCTGGAAGATGAGATTGCAGAACTGGAAGGAACCAGGGTCTGTGCGGAATGCGGGGCCAAGGTTGAGAAAGATGCCCTGTACTGCAGCAAGTGCGGCGCTCCTATGGAGGATAAGACAGCCGGTGCAGAGGAAGAGGACAGTGAAGGGCTGGAACTGGCATTCACGGCCCACGGAGAGGCTGATGAGTCCATCTTCGCAGAGGAAGACAGCGAAAACGAGGAATAGGAGACAGAATGGACGCATTAGTACAATGGTTTACCGCGAATCTTTCGGAGTTTATTTCCAAAGAAGCAGTTATATTTATTATCTCCATGGTTCCGATTCTGGAACTTCGGGGAGGTCTCTTAGCGGCGTCACCGGCGCTTTTAAATGTGCCGCTTTTACGGGCAATACCGATTTGCATCATCGGCAATATTCTGCCGATTCCTTTTATACTGCTGTTGATCAGAAAGATTCTGGAGTGGATGAAGCTGGTGAAGATTTTCCGTCCCATTGCTCTGTGGCTTGAAAATAAAGCGATGAGTAAAAAAGATCAGATTGAGAAATTTGGTTTCTGGGGCCTGGTGCTCTTTGTGGGGATACCCCTCCCTGGTACAGGAGCCTGGACGGGATCTCTGATAGCGGCGCTTTTGAGGGTGCGTTTTAAGACGGCTTTTGCCGCAATTTTAATAGGAATTGTCATAGCGACAGTGATTATGTCTATCCTGTCCTATGGTGT
>CATWBR010000360.1 GCA_958349075.1 uncultured Clostridium sp. | reverse complement strand
TTCTGCCGGATTCCCCCCTCACGACAACCTGACCCCGGGACTGAAGACTCATACACACCTCTCACCACCCCGGCCCCTGGCCTGCCGGCGGCGTCCTCATCTGCTCAATTAAATCCCTATTTTATGGCCGATTTGTCGGCCGCTATTCAAACCCCCCGCTTCTTTTTCTGAATTTCCAGCAGTTGCAGGATCAAACTTTCCACAACATCTTTATATTCGATATCTAAAAGTTCAAAATTCGCTAATATTTCCGCAATAGAGTCATCACGGCAGCCGGGAAGATCGGTTATACCTTCCTCACCGCCAACAGGAACAAAACCGGTTTCCAGAAGAAAATCACCGGAGGTTTTTAAGATTTTCGCCAGTTGTTTTATCTTGGCCACATCAGGCTGTCTTTTTCCCGTCTCATAGCCACAGTAAGTGCTGTTCGTGATCCCCATGGCATCGGCTACCTGCTGCTGGGTGTACCCGATGGAAATTCTCGCTTCTTTTAACCTTTCGGTAAAACTCATTGCGACACCTCACTTTCGCCTGAATCATAACATATGCTTGGCGTATCGTCAATAAAATCCCCCCCAATATCTTGACAAGTTGGCGAACTGAGAATATAATGACACTGTGGCTTGGCGATACGCCAAGAAAGGAGGAATGCTACATATGTATCCCAATTTATTGGGCCAAAAAGAATTCTTTCATCTTACTGAGCAGGATATGGGAGAGATCATAGGCGTCAGCCGCAGCGATTACAGCCGGAAGATTTTAAATGGCAGCTTTTATCCGGGCGAGTGCCGGGCCTATTGCAGATATTTTAATAAGCCTTTTGATTTCTTATTTGCAACGGAGGGCGAAATCAGCCACTTTCTTAACAAATCCTTTCGGAATCTTCTTCCGTCCCCCTTTCCCGCGGGACAGGAAATAATTTCCGGTTAAGAAGCGCTGTAATGTTATTGAGGAAGGGGGAATTAACATCTCAACAGAAATTAGTCAGCTTTTGCAGAATTTTGAGATACCCAGGGTGGCCAGGGTACGCCAGTTTTTTAACAGTGAGGAACTGGAGGAGCCTGAGAGGGAGCTTAAAAGACTGTTGGAGGAAAAAGAGATTCCCATTAAAAAGGGAGCAAAAATTGCCATCACCTGCGGCAGCCGTGGAATTGACCGGTATGTGCCTCTGCTTAAAACCATTGTGGCATTTGTAAAGGAAAAGGGCGGAATTCCTTTTCTCGTACCATCAATGGGGAGCCATGGCGGAGCAACGGCCAAAGGGCAGGCTCTGGTGCTTGAAAAGTACGGAATTACAGAAGAAACCATAGGCGCTCCGGTCGTTTCCAGCATGGAGGTAAACCAGATTGGAACGACGAGGCAGGGACTGGGCGTTTATATTGACAGGAACGCCTGTGAGGCCGATGGGATTATTCTGTTTAACAGGGTGAAACCCCACACGTCCTTCCGCGGCCGTTATGAAAGCGGACTTGTAAAGATGCTGGCCATAGGGCTGGCAAAGCAGAAGGGAGCGGAAGCCACCCATTTTCTGCGGTATGAGAATATGGCGGAAAACATCATAGCCGTGGCCTCGGTCGCCCTGGAAAAGCTCAATGTCATCTGCGGCGTGTCCACCATTGAGAATGGTTATGGGCATCTGGCCAAGGTGCACGTTTCCCGGAAGGACGAGATTATGGCCGATGAACCGGATTATCTTCAGGATGCCTGGAATAAGATGGCCAGACTTGCACTCAATGAGATTGATGTGCTGATTGTAGGAGCGATCGGTAAGGAAATCAGCGGAACCGGGATGGATACCAACATTGTGGGCCGGTTTCACACCAATGCCGCGGGGGGCGGTCCCAGAGCAGTAAAGCTGGGCGTACTGAACATAACGGAAAAATCGGAGGGAAACGCCAACGGTATGGGACTGGCCGACTTTATCCCCAGTCATATGTATGAACAGATTGATTTTGGCAGTACCTATGTCAACACGCTGACGTCTACGGAACCCAACAGCTCCCGGCTTCCGATGGTAGTAGAGGACGACAGGGCCGTTTTCAAAGCCTGCGTCAAGCTTTGCGGAAGAATCAGGAATGAGGAGATTCGTATGGTAATCATCCCTGACACAAAGCATATGGACGAAATCTATTTATCCGAAGCCGCAATTAATGCAGCCTGCCGTCCGATCCGGGTGGAGAGCGAATTTATGGATGTCCCTTTTGACAGGGACGGAAACCTGACCCTGTTTACGGAGGGTTATAATTCTGAGACCGTGATTCTGCCGGATAAAATGGAATTTACGCAACATGATTTGAACCAATGACTTTAGTATATTTTGGAGTGACTAACTGTGAGGAGGTATATGTTATATGGAATTGACTATGAGTTCTGCCATATGGCAGGTAATGGTTGATGCGGCGGTTATGGGAACGCTGCTGCTGATTGGGGAATTTTTACGGGCTAAGGTGAAATGGTTTCAGAAGGCATTAATCCCGCCTGCCGTCCTGGCCGGTATTCTGGCTCTTTTACTGGGACCGAAAAGTCCATGGGAGGCATGCAGGATTCTGCCGCTTTCCAGTTCCTTCGGAACCTACGCCAGCGTCTTGATCGTGCTGGTTTTTGCGGCCACACCCATTGGGGACAGGCCGAAGAAGGGAGCAATGGCCGGATCTAAGATTATGGGAATGTTTTTCAACATTTCCGGTATTGCCGTTCTTCAATACGGGATAGGAATGCTGGTAACAATCACGGTACTGACCAAGTTGTATCCCGCACTGAATGAAAACTTTGGCCTGATGATGGCTACCGGTTTTTATGGAGGCCACGGAACGGCTGCCGCCGTTGGAAAATCACTGGCCGATCTTGGAGTGGCCGATATGACGGATCTGGGGTATACCTGCGCCACAATCGGAATCGTGGGCGGAATTATCACCGGTATTCTAATCATTAACTGGGGTACGCGTAAGGGCTATACCCATTATGTGGAAAATCCCAGTGAACTGCCGGTTGATATGCGGACCGGACTGGTACCGCCGGAAAAACAAAAATCATCCTCCAAGGGAACCGTGGCCTCTATCTGCCTCGATCCGCTGGGATATCACCTGGGCATCGTTCTCTTTGCTTCCTGGCTGGGTTATATGGCATCCGCCGGGTTTGCAAAATGGACACTGGCAACCTTTAATTATAAAATATCAATCCCGGAATTCTGTCTTTCATTGTTCGCAGGACTGATTATAAACGCGTTTTTCAATAAGAGTGGAGCATACAAATATGTGGATCGCGGATCCATACAGAGAATTCAGGGAACGGCCACCGATTTTCTGATGATATCGGGTATCGGGTCACTGAATCTGACCGTAGTTATGAATTATGCGGTTCCTCTGATTGTCGTATGTGTCCTTGGATTTGCAGCCACATGGCTGTGGTTTATCTGGATTGGCGGAAAATCCTCAGAGGAAGACTGGTTTGAGCGGAATATGATGATGTGGGGCCATGCCACAGGCGTTGCCGCTACCGGTGTATTGCTGCAGCGTATCGTGGATCCGGATCTGAAGAGCCGCGGTATCGAGGATTCCGGTATTTCCGATATATTCAACCGTCCTATTATCATAGGCCTGCAGGTGATTCCCCCAATTCTAATCACCTCAATGGGTACCACGGGTTCCTGGATTGTCACCGGTGCATGTTTCGCGATTGTGGCTGTTATGTGGCTGCTGGCATGGATGACCAGGGGATGGGTAGCCGGACGCAGGCTGGAAAAATACAGATAAAATCGATAGGTGGTATCGATGCATGAATAATAAGTCACGTTTTACATAAAAAGAGGGCTGTCGCAGTGATGCGGCAGCCCTTTTAAGCCCCTGGGAAATCTTAATTTCCCCAGTACCGGAAGTTTGATGCGGCCTTTTCCCGTACCGTATATGATTGCACTGGAATTCCACAGACAGAACTCTTTACACTCTGTGGATTAACCATTTCGATATGTCTGGTCTGCTTTGATTGGAATCTGTATCTCCGTGACAAACTCTTTCGGGTTATTGGTCATGGAAATATTGATAATCGAGGTCTCGATGGAGTTGCCGGTCACGGTCAGCCCCTGTTTCTCTATATAATTCCATAATTTCCGGTAAGTCTTTGATATTGTCTGGTAGCCGCCGGTATGGCAGGCGACGATAAATGTGCCGGCGGGGATGGAGGACAGCCGTTTTGCCTCCACGCCGGAAAACGGTTTCACAAAGAAACCGATGGAATTATAGGTCAGAAAATGATGGCTTTCCAGATTTTCCTGGTGAATCTCCAGCAGGATTTCCCCCTTATCGTAGGAGGGGCGGTCATGCAGGGCCTTTATGTAGGAAGAGTAGAGGAGCTTGATGCAGGCATAAAGATCTTCGCTGGAAAAATTAATATTCATTCTGTACAGATACCGCTCCGGATACTGCCGCACCTCAAAAGCAGACGATTTATGTTTCGAAAGTTCGATTTTATCGATCAGCTCCTCATTCTGCCGGTTCAACTCATTCAGTTCCGCCAGCTCGGCCTCAATGATGCTGCGGCGCTCCAGGAGCAGCTTTTCCAGGGAGGCGACATTCTTGACGCTGCTGTGGGCCTTAATCTGCTCCAGGCTGAGCTGCAGCTTTTTCAGTTTACCAATCATATTGAGCTGGAAAAGCTGGTTGTATTCATAGTATCGATACCCTGTGTTGGTATCGCGGGCTGACGGCTTGCAGAGTCCGATGGAATCATAGTAGCGGAGAGCTGATTTGGAGATATTTAAAAAACGGCTTATTTCAGCAATGGTATATTTATCGTTCATAGGGTTATATCC
>CATWBR010000359.1 GCA_958349075.1 uncultured Clostridium sp. | reverse complement strand
TTCTTAAATCGCCTTTTCTGTGCGGTCCGTCAAGGATCATCTGATCGCCTGTGTATGCATGGATTGTAGACATGATACCGGACTGAATCTGAGCATAGTCATTTAATGCCTTAGCCATAGGAGCCAGACAGTTTGTTGTACAGGATGCTGCGGAGATAATCGTATCTTCTTTTGTCAGTATATCGTGGTTTACATTGAACACGACTGTAGGAAGGTCATTTCCTGCCGGAGCGGAGATAACTACTTTCTTAGCGCCTGCATCGATATGAGCCTGTGCTTTTGCTTTTGATGTATAAAAACCGGTACATTCTAAGACTACGTCTACACCGATCTCTCCCCAAGGAAGTTCAGCAGCGTTAGCTTTAGCGTAGATTGTGATCTTCTTGCCGTCTACAACGATGTAATCTTCGCCTGCTTCCACAGTATGTCCTTCATATCTGCCCTGTGCGGAATCATACTTTAAAAGATGAGCTAACATTGTTGGATTTGTTAAGTCGTTGATTGCTACTACCTCGTAACCTTCAGCGCCAAACATCTGTCTGAATGCCAGACGGCCAATACGGCCAAAACCATTGATTGCAACTTTTACTGCCATGATTTCATTCCTCCTAAGAATATATTAAATTCATGATTGTTAAATAATAATCAACCTACCTTGTATTGTAACCAATTAATCCCAAAATAGCAAGGGTTTTTTTGAAATTTAATAAATATTATTCCCGTTCTTTCGCGTTTCATCCGCAGTCTTTGCCAGCGTCTGCAAAACTTTGTAATTTTATTTCGCAGCGGACGCCGGAACGGAAGCCGCGGCTCAATTGCATGCATCGGAGCAAATAAACTACCAAAACATGAAACAACATGGTAAAATACCATCATAGTATGATTGAAAAGACATGCCATCTTCAGAATGCCTGTCAGTTCGGGAAACAGATCTATATAGAATAAACTCCGTGTTCCCGCCCGCCTGCGGGCTGTTTTTTCACGCCGTGATAAGAAATCTCATTATTATACTTCACGTTTTTTTACCAGTATCAGCACTGTAAGGCCGCTTCATAAGCCATGCAGCGCCATTTGCAAAGGAGGTGCGCCGTGGATCAAACTGATTCCCGGAATGCGCTTGAAAAAGAGCTGTACCGCTCTTTCACACTGTTATCCGCATTCGTTATCGTATTTTCACTGGCAATTACCCTGTATTTTGATATTACGAGGCAGCGCCGGGATATGGACGCCATCATAAGCGGCACCGCTTCTTATATTGCCTCCATGCCTGAAGTAATTTCCATGCTCGAGGACGGGTATCCCAGCAATGCGGCCAAGGAGGATATCGACTCTCTCAGCGCCAATATACCCGATATCAGCGTCGTCGTCATCTATGACAACAACGGACTGCGTTTCTACCACACGGACCGCCTTAAGACGGGTGAAACCTTTGTGGACGGGGATGAAACCATGATCTTACAGGGGAGCGAACCCTATATCACAACGGGATACGGGACAAAAGGCGCCCAGAGGCGTGCTTTCCATGCCGTAAAAAGGACGGATGGAAAAATCATCGGTTTTGTCATGGCCTCCGTCTTTACCGCACATATTTCGGCAAGGCACCGGAATATACTGCTTGTGCATATAGCGATTTTCTTCCTCATGATGCTTGTCAGCATTCCGCTGACCCACGCTTTTATCCGGTTTTTAAGAAAATCCCTGATGGGCTTTAACCCCCATGAGCTTCTCAACATGTACATACGGCAGGACGAGGTGATGAACGCCATTGAGGAAGGCCTGATCGCCACGGACATCGAGGGTAAGATCCTGTTTTCCAACATTGTCGCCAGAAATCTCTTTCATGACGGACCCGAGGAAGGGCCTCCGTTGATGGGAAAATATTTCCGCGAGCTTTACCCCGCCACAAATTTTGACTCGGTTGTAAGTACGGGCAAATCCGTCCACCGCCAGTCCTGTATGATCGGCGGCCGTTCGATCCTGATGAATGAAATTCCGATCCAGGGAAAAGGCAAAAAACCGATTCAAGGCATGCTCGTAATCATGGTGGATCGCACGGATATGCTCGCCATGTCCGATGAACTGTCCGGCACCAGGAGCATGCTTGACACTCTGAGGGCTTTTAACCATGAATTTTTAAATAAGCTCCATGTCATCCTGGGATATCTCCAGATCGGAGAAATCGAGCAGGCCATACAGTTTATCATCAACAGCAATCTGGTTTCCAGCCAGTCCATCCGTGAGACGGCCGACTGCATCCGCGTATCCAGAATCTGCGCGCTGATTATCGGGAAAATGATGCATGCCGCGGAGCTGGGTATCCGTCTTTCCCTGACACACGACAGCAGCTGCATCGAAAGTGAGCTGATTCTCCCTCAGGACGCCTTTATCACCATCATCGGCAACCTGCTGGAAAATGCCATAGAGGAACTGAACAGCTGCCAAAACCGGGACAATGAGCTGAAGGAGATAACCCTCGGCATCTACTGCCGCCCGGACTGCAACATTATTACATGTGAAGACACCGGCGGCGGAATCAGCCAGGATCTGCTTGCGCATATTTTTGAAAAAGGCATTTCTTCCAAGGGCGAGACCCGCGGAACCGGCCTCTATCTGCTTCGCCAGATTGCAGAAGAGTATAACGGAGATATCGCCATTGATACGGAAAAAGACGAGGGTTCCTGTTTTACCCTCACTTTTACAAGAAAGGAGAACCTGTAATGTATCAGGTCATTATCATAGAAGACGATCCCATGGTGGCGTCCATCAACAAACAATATGTGGAGCTGACCCCTTCCTTCCGGGTGATTAATGTATTTAAAAGCGGAATCGAGGCACTTGAGTATCTGAAAGAAAACGATGCGGATTTGATCATCCTGGATTACTATACCCCGCTTATGAACGGAACTGAATTTATCGATCAGCTCCATGCCATGGGCAAGGCGCCCTCCATCATCATGGTAACCTCAGCAAGCGATACCGATATCGTCCTGCAGCTCCTCTCCCGGGGCGTGATCGATTATCTCGTCAAACCGTTTGAGTATTCACGTTTTAAGGCGGCTCTCGATAAATACAGCCAGATGAAGGAATATCTGAGCCAGGCCAAAAACAATATGGAGCAGGGCGAAATCGATAAACTGCTGACCCACCAGGAAAGCGCCGGAACCGCCGCGGCCAACCTCACAAAGGGGCTGAATGAAACAACGCTCGGGCTGATACGCTCATTCTTAAAGGAGAACAGGAATGATACGTATTCCAGCGAGCAGATTGCCGAACAGATTCATCTGTCACGGATTACAATCCGCAGGTATATGAATTACATGGTGGAAACAGGGGAGCTTATCAGCACAATTGATTATCAGACCGGGGGAAGACCGTCAATCCGGTACCGGTATGTAAAAGATTAGAATTCCAGAGGATACCGGCCGCCACATACCGGGCCCGATGCGTTTGGTATCCCGATTTCAGGGGGAAGAAAAATGAAGTTCAGAATCATTTCCGGAAATCCGATTTAAATAGAACGGCATAGGATCATAGCGCTGGTTTTATCAGCGCTTTTCGTTGTTGTGTTTAAAATCGGAAAGGAAATGACTTTATGAAAAAAAATATTTGTCTTATGTATGTCATTGCACTTTTGCACGGCATGATCTTTTACGGTCCTATTGCGGCTCTTTACCGCCAGTCGCAGGGTGTTACCATTTTCCAAATCTCTCTTATCGAAAGTATTTCTCTGGTTTTATGTCTTCTATGCGAGATTCCATGGGGAATCCTTGCCGATAAAATTGGGTATAAGCGTATAATGGTGTTTTGCTGTTTTCTCTATTTTTTATCAAAGATTGTGTTCTGGCGGGCAGACGGGTTTTTGTGGTTTCTGGCGGAACGCATTATGCTCAGTGTTGTCATTGCGGGACTCTCCGGTGTTGACGCCAGTATTCTTTATCTTTCATGTGAAGGAAAAAACAGCCAGAAGGTTTTTGGTATTTATAACAGCCTGCAGACGGCCGGGTTATTGGGCGCCGCTGCCGTTTTTTCCGTTTTTACAGGGAACAACTACAGACTGGCAGGATTCCTTACCGTTGTAAGCTATGGCCTTGCGGCGCTGGCCTCATTATGGCTGGCAGAAGTAAAAAAGAAAGAAACCCATGCGTTTTGTATGGACGGGTTCGGAAAAATATTGAGCCATACTCTGAAAGACCGGCATCTGCTGCTCTTTCTGGCTGCTGCGGCTTTCCTGACGGAAACTCACCAGACGATCACGGTATTTCTTATTCAGCTTCAATATATGAAGTGCGGACTGTCTGTGCAGCAAATCGGATATGTCTATATTGCAGTTACGCTGACAGGGCTGGCCGGCGCCGCTTCATCCTGTCTTTCCCGGCTTTCCGGGATAAAATATGCCGGAATTCTACTCTATTCTATGGCAGTGCTCTCCTGTTCGGCGCTGGCTTTTACAGAAAAGGCATGGGTTTCCATTGGATGCGTTTTGATTCTGCGTATCTCAAACAGTCTGTTTCAGCCTTTCCAGATGGAACTCCAAAACAGGCAGGTTCATACAGAAAACCGTGCTACGGCCCTGAGCATTAACGCTATGATTACCGACACAGCCGGTGCGGGCACGAATCTTATATTTGGAACCTTAGCCGATTCCAGCCTGAGCGGCGCCTTCCTTTTTGGGACTTTCCTATGTATGGCCGGGTTAATGATGTTTATTGCCTGGTATCAAAATTGGAACATGAAATAATTTTTTATTGCCCGGGCGCTGATTCCGTGGTAATTCCAGTTTTTCCCTAATGGTTTTCCAGTTATTATGTGTTAATATGAT
>CATWBR010000358.1 GCA_958349075.1 uncultured Clostridium sp. | reverse complement strand
ATTATCCAGATGCCCTCCGGGGTTTTTTACGTAGAGAGAGAAAAGGGATTTTCTTTTAAAACACGGATGGAAGATAAGTTTTATTGCCCCTTACCCGCGGGATGTTACCGTCAGGGCACCGGTGTAATGAAAGTTCTTCGGAAAGGAATGTATTTACTTTATGAAATATGGAAAACGTTTGACTGCATATACAATAGCAGGACTGCTGGGTCTGTCTGTATGCGCACAGCCATTCACCGCCTATGCAAAAGAGTGGGACAGGGTGGGCAATGTGTATCAGATGGTGGATGGCACCCCCATCCATGGCGTTCTTGCGAGAGGAATTGATCTTTCTTATTGGAACCAGAATGTAGACTGGAACCAGGTGGCCGCGGATGATGTAAAATTTGCGATGCTTGCGACCAGGTTCAGAGGGGAAGAGGATCCTTTCTTCAGCATCAATGCAAGGGGAGCGACCAGCGTTGGCATCAGTATAGGCGCCTATCTCTACTCTTATGCAACATCGGTGGAGATGGCCGAGCAGGAAGCCGACTTTATTTTAAATATCATCAAAGACTATCCGATCTCCTATCCGGTCGTATTCGACGCGGAGGACACCAATACGCTTGGAACTCTGTCTCCGTCCGAGGTCAGCGCCGTAATCAACGCTTTCTGCCGGAAGATTGAGGCGGCAGGATACCGCCCTATGGTTTATGCCAACGAATACTGGATCAAGAATAAGATTGATATGTCGGCTCTCAATTATGACATGTGGGTGGCGCGGTATGGTGTCATGTATACATATGACAATCCTGCAATGTGGCAGGCCACCAATACCGGAGCCATCAACGGCATCAATGGAAATGTGGATATCAACTTCCTCTACAGGGATTTTGCAAGCCTCATTCCGGCCAATACATGGAGGACAATCGGCGGAAATACTTACTATTATCAGAATTATACAATGCAGAAATCTACCTGGATCAACGATGGCCAGGGACACTATTATATGAATGCGGACGGAACTCCGGCCAAGGGATGGATGACGTTCCCGGAGGGACGCTACTATCTGGATGCCTCCACCGGAAAGATGGCCGTGGACTGGCAGAATCTGGACGGAGCCTGGTATTACTTTGATCCGTCGGGCACAATGGCAACCGGCTGGAGAGATGTGGGAGGAGCCAGATACTATCTGGACGGCGAAGGCAGAATGCAGACCGGCTGGAGAGACATAGACGGAGCCAGATTCTACCTTGACAATTCGGGCAGGATGACGACCGGCTGGCAGGATGTGGAAGGCAAACGGTACTATCTCGATGCCTCGGGAGCCATGAAGACGGGCTGGCAGGATATAGACGGAGCCAGATACTATTTCAGCGCTTCGGGCGCCATGAAGACCGGCTGGCAGAATCCGGACGGAAACTGGTACTATTTAAGCGGCGACGGAAAGATGTTAAACGGCTGGCAGACTGTGGACGGCAAGTATTATTATATGGATGCGGCAGGCGTTATGAAAACGGGCTGGCAGAATATAAACGGAAGCTGGTATTATTTGAACGACAGCGGACCAATGCTTACGGGCTGGCAGGATATCGGCGGAGCGCGGTACTACTTAAACGACAGCGGGGCAATGCTTGCAGGCTGGCAGGATATCGGCGGAGCCAAATATTACTTTGACCAAGCGAGCGGAGCTATGGCCGTGAATACGGTCCTGGAGCTTAACGGGGTCAGGTATCAGGCGGGAGCCGACGGAATCTGCACCCAGATTGCAGAGGAAAGCGCAGACGCCGGGGCACAGCAGGCAGCGCAGCAGACAGAAGAGACACCATCACAACAGGGACCTGGACACTGATTACCAGGATAGATAAATCAAACAGAAGGGAATGAGAACCATGTAATCGTATCACAGTAAAACGGACCGCAGCAAAAGGAAACGTTTATCTTCGTCATGTAAAAGTGATGGAAGGTTTACGAGGTATACCTTCCTGCTGTGATGTTACCTGAAAACTGTGATACATAAGGCATGGGGCTCAATGCAGAGGCTGCGGGGAGTTCTTTACCCTGCAGCCCTTTTGCTTTAACAAAAATAGTACCCTGTTAAATCAATACCGCACTGTGGAAGTCGCGCACTGCGGCGGATAGGAATGATGTCGCTAAAGCGAGCCGCCTTACAAGTATCACCTCAGAAAGTGAGGATGATATCATATGGAAGATATTATAAAATACCCAAGAACCCGGCATATAGAAGGATCGAGGATTCAGGCCGGGGATGAAGATTTAAACAGTGTGCCGTTTTCCGAGATCAGGGGACGTTTTGTGGTGCTGGAAGAGAAAGTCGACGGCGCCAACTGCGGAATTTCCTTTGATGGGAACGGCAAACTGCTCCTGCAAAGCCGGGGACATTATCTTAACGGAGGCTATGGCGAGCGGCAGTTTGCCCTTCTTAAAACCTGGGCGGGCTGTTTTCAGGAAAAGCTGTACGGCCTGCTGGGAAACAGATACATAATGTACGGGGAGTGGCTCTATGCCAAACACACGGTTTACTATGACGGGCTGTCCCATTATTTTATGGAGTTTGATCTTTACGATAAAGAGAGAAGGATTTTCCTCAGTACAAAAGAGCGCCGCAGACGGCTTTCGCCTTACCCGTTTATTAAACAGGTCCCGGTGCTTTATGAAGGCTGTCTCGACAGGGTGGAGGAGCTTACATCCCGCCTTGGAAAGTCTGCATTTAAGTCGGAAAACTGTCTTGCATCGCTGCAGGAAGAGTGCAGAAAAAGGAATTTATCTTTTGAACTGGCGGCCCGTCAGACGGATGCAAGCGGCCTGATGGAGGGGATTTATATTAAAATCGAGGAGGGGGAGGAGACCACCGGCAGATTAAAATATGTCAGGAGCTCTTTTCTGAATACCATTCTGGATTCCGAAACCCACTGGGCCGACCGTCCGATCATTCCAAACGGGCTGAGAGCCGGGATTGATCTCTTTGCGGAGGAGGTGCAGGAAATATGAAGAAACGCCTGATATGTCTGCCGGAGGAAAATGATTACGATTATGACAGGATGAAAACCCTGTTTCCGGAACTTGAGACAATGAAAGAAGCGGAACAAAACCCGGCCTACCACGGGGAGGGGAATGCCGAAACACATACCAGGCTCGTGTGCCGGGCGGTGACGGAGCTGCCGGAATGGGCCGGTCTGGGGAATGAGGAGCGGGGAATTCTTTATCTCTCCGCCCTGTTCCACGACATTGGAAAACCGGTTTGTACAAAACTTGAGAATGGGGTTTTTGTTTCCCCCAAACATACGATAACGGGTTCCAAAATATTCCGGAGGATGATTTATAAAAAATATGCTGCTCAGTATGAAGTGAGCTTCCGGGAGAGAGAGGAAATTGCATGGCTGATACGGTATCACGGCCTTCCGCTTCATTTCTGGGACCGGGACAGGGCCGAGGCCAGGCTGTGCAGGGCGGCTGAGAGCGTGCGTCTTCCGCTTCTTTATATGCTGTCCAAGGCCGATATTCTGGGACGAATCTGTGAGGATACGGAGGATTTGCTCTGCAATGTGGAGTGCTTCAGGGAATACGGCAGGGAGATAAACTGCTATGAGGGTAAACCGGAATTTTCATGTGATTACACCAGATTTAAATATTACAATGCAAATTCGGACGGCGTAAGCAGCAGACTTGGCCGCGGCACACCGCTTTTTGACGAGACGGAATTTACGGTCTTTCTCATGGCCGGGCTGCCCCTTGCGGGAAAGGACACCTATATTGGGGAGAATTTAAAGGAAATTCCCGTCATTTCACTGGATGATATCAGACAGGAGTGGGGAATCAGTCCCGTGGACGGTTCCGGCGCTGTGGCCGATGAGGCGAGAAAGAGAGCCAGGGTATTTCTCCGCAGAAAAGAATCCTTTGTGTGGGATGCCACAAATATCGTATTGAGCACGCGGTAGAAGCTGCGCCGCCTTTTTGAAGATTACGGCGCCAGAGTGATCACGGTCTACGTGGAGGCTCCCTATGAGGAGCTTTTAAGGAGAAATAAAAAGCGTGACAGAAGCGTACCGGAGGCAGTGATTGACCGGATGCTTGAGAAGATGGATATGGTGGAGCCGCCGGAGGGCTACGGGGTTATCTACTCCGTCGAGTCATGAGTTTTATTATTCGGCGGCCACAGCGGCAGTAAAAAAGCCGGAAAGCAGCATCAGTTATGGCTGCTTTCCGGCTTTTTTATTGGCGGATGTCTCACGGCTCTCTTCGACATCCTGAATAAAGGTTTCGTTCAGTTTCTTCTGGATCTCCACGTAGGTCATAAGCTGTTCATTGCTGAAGGAACCCAGATTGTGATAAGTGCGCTTATAACAGCGCTGTTCAAATTGGTTATGTCCCTCGTAGATGGCCCAGCCTTCCGGGGTGAGGTTTAAGTTATACTCGCGGTTGTTATCGACATTTCTCGTCTGTTCGATCCAGCCTTTGCGGCGGAGCTTGCGCAGGATTTGGGAACAGGCGCTGGGAGTTTTTCTGAGGATCGCGGACAGTTCAACGGCTGTCACTCCCGGTTTTTCACCGACAAGATGAATGATCTTGGATTCCGCCTGATAGAGTACGGCCGTTCCGTAATCGTGAATCATCGCATCATATTCATGCATCAGGCGATATGATTCATCCAGCTCGTCAATCATTTCATGGTAAATTTTGCATCGCTCATCCATTGTAATTTGTCCTCACATTATAGATTCTCTTTCTGCAAGTATAATATGAAAGATACCGGTTTGTCAAATTTGAAGGAGATTTAATTGATCAGATGAGGATGCCGCCGGCAGGCCGGGGGCCGGGGGAGTGAGGGGGTGTATGAG
>CATWBR010000357.1 GCA_958349075.1 uncultured Clostridium sp. | reverse complement strand
CTGTTGGGACCATACGGTCCAAGGGGCAAAGACAATGAGTAAGGTAAGGAGGATAAGACTATGTATTATGTGGATCTGAACAGCGATTTAGGAGAGAGTTTCGGCAATTATACCATTGGTATGGACGGTGAGATTCTGAAATATGTATCATCCGCAAACGTAGCATGCGGATGGCATGCAGGTGATCCGATCGTGATGGAGAAAACCGTTGCCACTGCGAAGGAGAATGGCGTAGCCATAGGAGCCCATCCGGGATTTCCCGACTTAATGGGATTTGGCAGAAGGAATATGGTGGTTACTCCGGAGGAGGCAAAGGCTTATGTGAAGTACCAGCTTGGAGCTTTAAAGGCATTTACGGACAGCCACGGGGTTAAAATTCAGCATGTAAAACCGCACGGCGCGCTCTACAATATGGCGGCAGTAGATGAGAAGCTGGCGAAGGCGATGTGTGAGGCGGTTTATGAAGTCGATAAAGATATCATTTTCATGGGTCTGGCCGGTTCCAAGATGATCGAGGCAGCCGAGGCGGCAGGTCTTAAGGCAGCCAGCGAAGTATTTGCAGACAGGGCGTACAATGACGACGGCACTCTTGTTTCCAGAAAATTAGAGGGGGCCGTAATTAAGGATAAAGATTTGGCAATCAAGCGCGTGGTCAGAATGGTAAAAGAAGGTAAGGTAGAGAGCATTAACGGCAATGACATCGCCATCAAGGCAGATTCCATCTGTGTTCACGGCGACAATCCAAAGGCTCTTGAATTTGTAAAAAATATCCGCGAAACACTGATCGCGGAGGGCGTAGAGATTAAAAATCTGATGTAAGGGGAATGAGGTATATATGGGAGAGAAGAAAAAGAATAATATGACGGTCCTTCTGGGCGCCGCGTTCCTGATGGCCACATCGGCGATCGGACCTGGCTTCCTGACACAGACGGCTACATTTACAGGCCAGTTCGGTTCTGTATTTGCTATGGTTATCATCTGTACGATCCTTCTGGATCTTACAACACAGTTAAACATCTGGTCGATTATCGGTGTTTCCGGTATGCGCGGCCAGGATATTGCCAACAAGGTGCTTCCGGGTCTGGGATATTTTATCGCATTCCTTGTTGCCCTCGGCGGCCTGGTATTCAACATCGGTAACGTCGGCGGAGCGGCCACCGGACTGAACGTCATGTTCGGCCTTCCAATCAAGGCAGGTACAATCATCGGCGGAGCAATCGGCATTCTGATTTTCCTGTCCAAGGATGCGAAATCAGGAATGGACAAGATGACAAAATATCTGGGAAGCATTATGATTCTGGTAGTGCTCTTTGTTGCATTCAAATCAAAACCTCCGGTAGGAGAGGCTGTAACAAGTATTTTCAAATTTTCTGAAGCCCCGGGACTGGTATTCCCGATGATTACACTGCTTGGCGGAAGCTGCGGCGGATATATTACATTCTCCGGCGCCCACCGTCTTCTTGACGCAGGTTTTTCAGGAACAAAAGACCTTCCGGAAGTACGCAGATCCGTTCTTATGGGTATCGGCGTATCCGGCACAATGAGAATCTTATTATTCCTCGCGGTTCTGGGCGTTGTTACGGCTATGCCTGAGGTTGTCGGAAGCGATGCATGGGTGGCCAGCCCTCCGGCAGCAGCATTCCAGGCAGGCGCAGGAGTGATCGGCTATAAGATATTCGGCCTCGTAATTTTCTTTGCGGCATGTACATCCATTATCGGTGCGGCTTACACATCCGTATCCTTCTTAAAGACACTGCATCCGTTTATCATGGAAAATGAGAAATGGTTTGTAATCGGATTTATCGCAGTATCAACGGTTATTATGACTATGTTGGGACAGCCGGCAACCCTGCTCGTACTGGCAGGCTCCGTAAACGGACTGATCCTTCCTCTGACTCTTCTGACCATCCTTCTGGCCAGCAGGAGAAAAGACATTGTAGGAGAAAACTACAAACATCCTATGATTCTGATCGTTCTGGGAATCGGCGTTGTTCTTCTGACCGGTTACTCAGGCATCAAGGCACTTCCGAAGATTCTCACTATCTTTGGCTGATAAATACAACTGTTCCGTCGGGCGGGGATTTCCTGCCCGACGTCTGACGAATTCGGAGGGAAATAAATGAGCGAAGTAAGATACCTTGTATCGGGCGACTGCTCTGTATGCGTAGAGTTCGGCAACGAGATCAGCCCCGAGATCAACAAGAAAATCAGGGCTTTCAAAATTGCTGTGGAAAAAAGCGGCATTGAAGGGATCGTGGAGACAGTTCCCACCTACCGTTCACTGCTT
Source organism: uncultured Clostridium sp. (assembly GCA_958349075.1). Taxonomy (GTDB): domain Bacteria; phylum Bacillota; class Clostridia; order Lachnospirales; family Lachnospiraceae; genus Otoolea. The sequence goes on along the minus strand of CATWBR010000357.1, from coordinate 2,551 downwards.
GTCTATTACAAGCCGGAAGTCATCAGTTTTAAAGAGATTTCCGAAAAGTTTGAAAAACTGATGGGTTCCCTGGACAACATTGAGATTCCGCCGCCATCCGTGATCGAGATTCCGGTTCTCTATGGCGGAGAAATGGGTCCGGATATTAAAAATGTGGCCGAACACAATGGAAAGACAGTAGACGAAGTAATTAAGATTCACACATCGGAAGAATATCTGATTTATATGATTGGATTTATTGCCGGGTTCCCATATCTGGGTGGTATGAGCAAAGAAATTGCAACGCCGAGGCTTAAAAGCCCAAGGGTGAAAATCGACGGAGGGTCTGTCGGAATCGCCGGAGAGCAGACCGGCATTTATCCGCTTGACTCCCCGGGAGGATGGCAGCTAATCGGAAGGACTCCGCTTAAGCTTTATGACGCGGAGCGCGAAAAACCGGTGCTTCTGGAGGCTGGACAGTACATAAAATTTAAGTCCATTACCCAGGATGAGTATGACAAAACGCTGAAGGCTGTGGAAGACGGCAGTTACCAGTACGTTGTGTACGACAAGGAGGTGTAATGATGGGCGTTAAATTTTTAAACGGAGGATTCCTCACGACAATCCAGGATATGGGACGTGTTGGTTACCAGGAGTCCGGAATGTCCGTATCCGGTGTCATGGATCAGCGCTCTGCGGCGCTTTCCAATATCCTTGTTGGAAATGACGAAAATGAGGGTGTGATAGAAGTCACACTGATGGGGCCGATGATGGAGTTTACGGCCGACAATATTATTGCTGTGACGGGAGCTAACCTTGGGCCTAAGTTAAACGGCAAGGATCTGCCGATGTACCAGGCGGTGCCGGTACATAAAGGCGATTCCATGAGCTTTGCCGGAATGTTCAGCGGCAGCAGGGCCTATGTGGCCTTTGCGGGAGGACTGGATATTCCGCTCATCATGGGAAGCAAGTCCACAAACCTGAAATCTAAAGTAGGCGGATATGAGGGCAGGAAGCTGGGAGCAGGCGACGAGATCGCATTTGCCGACCCGAAGGCTGCTCTTCCCAATATGCATCTGAGAAAGGTCAAAGCAGACGATTTCACCCCGACGGAGCAGGAGCTGCGCGTGGTGATGGGGCCGCAGGATGACTGTTTTACGGAGCAGGGAATTAATACGTTCTTAAGTGAAACCTATACATTTACCAATGAATCGGACCGTATGGGCTGCCGCTGCGAGGGCGAGGTGATTGAACATAAGAACGGCGGAGACATCATCACCGACGGTATCGCTTTCGGTGCAATCCAGGTTCCGTCCCACGGCAAGCCAATTATCATGATGGCCGACCACCAGACGACGGGAGGCTATACAAAGATTGCCGGTGTCATTTCCGTGGATCTCCCAAAAGTTGCACAGTCCAGGCCGGGCTATAAAGTAAAATTCAAGAAGGTTTCCATCGAGGAGGCCCAGCAGTTATATATTGCCCAGGTTGAAGAGTTCAAAGCGCTGAAAGAAAAGCTTTCCAAAGCGCCGGAACCGTGTGCGGAGCGGGATGCGGCCATTCAGGTGGCGGTAGCCCATGAGGCGCGCAAATACTGGAGCCAGGCAGGCAAATACAGAGTGCGGATCGACGGTGAGGAATTTATCGTCGAGATCCAGGAAGAAAGAGAAGGCCTGAGGTAGCGGCAGAACGGAAATTAGAACAGGGAGGTAGATACCCATGAAAGATTACAGCAAGACATCACCGGAAGAGATATGGAAACTGATCCGTTCCGGCGAAATTGATTACCCGACAGCGGGAATGTGTGCGGGATATGCCCAGGCAAACTTGGTCATCCTGCCAAAACAGTATGCTGAAGATTTTAAAGAGTTCGCACGGAAAAATCCGAAACCATGCCCGATTCTGGAAGTGGTGGAGGGAACTCCCGATGTTCACGACATGGGAGAAGGTTCCAATATTGTGACCGATATCCCGAGATATTTTATTTACAGGGACGGCGTCAGGGCGGAGGAAGTGACCGATGCCTCTTCTTATTGGCAGGATGATTTTACCGGTTTTCTGATTGGCTGCAGCTTTTCCTTTGAGGAAGCTCTCATGAAGGCGGGAATCGAAGTGCGCCATATCGCGATGGGCTGCAATGTACCAATGTATAAGACCAATATCCAGTGCGAAAAAGCCGGCGTATTCGAAGGGCCGACGGTAGTCAGCATGCGCCCGATGACACCGGAGAATGCCAGGATTGCCAAGGAGATTACCGACCGTTATCCAAATGTTCACGGGGGACCAATTCAGATTGGGGATCCGGAGAAAATCGGAATCAAAGATATAAATAAGCCGGATTACGGTGACAGTGTTGAAATCAGGGAGGGAGAAATCCCGGTATTCTGGGCCTGCGGCGTAACTCCTCAGGCTGCGATTGAGAATGCGAAGCTCCCGCTTGTCATTACCCATGCTCCGGGGCATATGTTTATCACCAATGTTCTGAATACGGAGCTGAATGACTTCCTGGAAGCCAAAAAGCAGCGTCTGGACTAACAGATGCATCAGTAAAACAGCCTTATCTAATTATGTA
>CATWBR010000356.1 GCA_958349075.1 uncultured Clostridium sp. | reverse complement strand
GAATATGGTATAATATCCACAAAGTGGACATTATATCTGCGCATACCAGTTTCAGCAACAACTGCTGAAACCCGGGCGTAAATTCTGTTAAGAAAGGAGAGGAGCGGCATGGCAAAAAGAATATGTCCTGTCTGCGATCAGAGGATGAAGAGCGCACATTACTGTTCTGTATGCAGAAGTTTTGTGAGACATCCAAGGATTGTGGAAGGTGACTTTTATCTGAATGAACGTCATTCTTCATCGGAGGTAAAATGTGAATATCATGATCCGTCTTTTATGAAGGAGCGCCCTGAAAAACAGGGAACTTCGGCTTCCGCCTGGAAGAATGGAGCGGGAACTGCGGCTCCGAAGTATGGAAGCGGCCGTCAGGCGGGAGGCCGGGGAGGATCAGGAAACTTTGGAGGGCAGACTTACGGGACACGTCAAAAAGGATATTACGCCGGGAAGAAGAACAGCAGCCCGGTAACCTCTGCAATTATTATTATCATCGTGATCATGTTTTTGATCACGCTCTTATCGACACTCATTCCTGTTCTGATGTTTGCCCTGTAAAGGAACTGAGGCCGGAATATGAGACGATGGTTTCGGGAATATTAGCAAATAAATGACAGAGGGAGACGGATGGTACGCAGCGGAAAATTAGAAATAAAACAGGCCGAAGTATACAGGTATCTTGGATTTGGGCACAATCAGCCGGATGAGAAGACGGTGCGGCTGGTGCAGGAGAGTATGGAAGAGCTGGAACGTGTTGTTTCGCCCCGGTTCTTTTCGAGATCTTTTCCGCTCACACACCTTAAGGGCGGACGGCTGGATTTTACCTGTTTTCAGGTGGAGAGTCTCGATTTGTCAAAGAACTTAAAAGACTGTGACAGGGTGATTCTGTTTGCCGCAACCCTGGGAGCGGGGCCCGATTTACTGGCACGCAGGTACGGGCGCCTTGAGATGAGCCGTGCCGTTGTGCTTCAGGCGGCCTCTGCCGCTATGATTGAGGCGTGGTGCGACAGAAAGAATGAAGAACTGAAAGAGGAAGCGCTCAAACAGGGAGAGTTCCTGCGTCCCCGGTTCAGCCCGGGTTACGGTGATTTTTCCCTTGAATATCAAAAGATTCTGACTAAGGTTCTGGAAACCGGGAAGACGGTGGGGATTACCCTGACGGACAGTCTTCTGATGGTGCCTTCCAAGTCGGTGACGGCGGTGATTGGCGCAGGAAGAAGGGAAGACCGGGACGAAGAGAAAGGCTGCGGGGTGTGCGGCAAGGCGGACTGTTCCTATCGGAGAGGTTAAGAGATGAATGTACTGGAAGAATTAAAAACAAAGATTCTGCTGTTCGACGGAGGCACCGGCAGCCTTTTACAGGAGGCCGGCCTGAAACCGGGAGAATTTCCCGAGACATGGAATATCAGCCATCCTGATATTATGGTAAAGCTTCACAGAGACTATCTGGAAGCAGGATGTGACATTATCAAAACAAATACATTCGGAGCAAACCGTTTTAAATATAACAGCAATTCCGAGTACGGCCTGGAAGAAATCGTCACCGCGGCCATGGACAATGCAAAACAGGCGGTAAAGGAGGCCGGGAGGGGATATATTGCCCTGGATCTGGGACCCACGGGCCAGCTTTTAAAACCCATGGGCCGGCTTGATTTTGAGGAGGCTGTCTCCGTTTACCGTGAGGTGGCGGAGATTGGAGCGGCACAGGGCGCCGATCTGATTCTGATCGAGACGATGAGCGATACCTATGAATTAAAGGCGGCAGTGCTTGCGGCCAGGGAAACCGGCGGGCTGCCGGTTTTTGCAACGGTAATCTTCGATGAAAAGGGGAAAATGCTGACAGGCGGCACCCCGAAAGCGGTCATAGGATTGCTGGAAGGCCTGGGGGTGGATGCAATCGGAATGAACTGCGGACTCGGCCCCATCCAGATGAAACCTCTGGCTGCCGAATTTTTAAAATATTCCTCAGTTCCCGTGATAGTCAATCCCAATGCCGGACTCCCCAGAAGCGAGGGCGGAAGGACCGTTTATGACATAGGCCCCGATGAATTTGAGACGGCAATGAAGGAGATATTTGATCTGGGGATTAACGTGGCAGGAGGCTGCTGCGGGACCACACCGGAGCATATTAAAAGATTAGACGGCATGCGGGCGGGAAGAGAACAGAGGCTCCCCGTGGAAAAGCAGTTTACGATTGCCACATCTTATGCCTCGGCGGTGGAGTTTGGAGCGGATCCCGTGATTATTGGCGAGCGTATCAACCCGACGGGCAAAGCAAAGTACAAACAGGCCCTGATGGAAAAAAATATGGAGTTCATTCTGGAGGAAGGAATCTCGCAGCAGGAAAGCGGAGCCCACGTCCTGGACATCAATGTGGGACTGCCGGAGATAGATGAGCCGGAAATAATGGTTCTGGCGGTACAGGAACTACAGGGGATCACCGACCTTCCACTCCAGATAGACACCACAAATCCGGAAGCAATGGCCCGCGCCATGCGGATTTACAACGGAAAGATTATGGTCAATTCCGTCAATGGAAAACAGGAAATGATGGATGCCGTCTTTCCGCTTGTGAAGCGGTACGGCGGTGTCGTGGTCGCACTGACACTGGACGAGGAGGGAATTCCGGGGACGGCCGAAGGACGGATTGAGGTGGCAAAAAAAATCTACCGGGAAGCGCAGAAGTACGGAATCGGGAAAAAAGACATTTTAATAGATGCCCTTTGCATGACCGTCAGCTCCGATCCGCTCGGTGCACTGACCACACTTGAGACCGTGAGGCGGATTAGGGATGAATTGGGAGGAAAGACAATACTGGGTGTTTCCAACATTTCCTTCGGACTTCCGGTGAGAGAAAATATCAACGCCAATTTCTTTACAATGGCTCTTTTTAGCGGTCTGAATGCGGCGATTATCAATCCCGGTTCCGGGCCGATGATGTGTTCCTACCACAGCTTCCGGGCGCTGGCGGCCCTGGATGAGAACTGTGCCGGTTATATTGAAGCTTACAGGGATGCCGGGCAGCCCTCGGCAGCGGGCGCGGGACCGATAGCCGGAGGCGCATCATCAGCGGCTCCGGGCCGCCCGGCCGGAGACGGCGTAATTACAGTGGAAGGCGATGAGTCCCGCCTTTTCGCCGGTGTTTTAAAAGGACTGAAGGAACAGGCAGCCGGGGCGGCGGGAGAACTGCTCAGGGAGAAGGAGCCTTTGGATGTCATCAACACCTGCATGATTCCGGCTCTTGATCGCGTGGGGAAGGGATATGAGGCGGGAACTGTGTTTCTGCCCCAGCTTCTGATGAGCGCTGAGGCAGCTAAGGCCGCTTTTGATGTGATTAGGGAGAAGCTTGACGAATCCGGCCGGGCCGGCGAAAAAAAGGGGAAAATCATTCTGGCCACGGTGAAGGGCGACATTCACGATATTGGAAAAAATATTGTCAGGGTGCTCCTGGAAAACTACAGTTATGAAGTGATCGATCTGGGTAAGGATGTGCCGCCGGAGAGAATTGTCCGGGAAGCGGAGGAAAAACATGTGCCTCTTGTGGGACTAAGCGCTCTCATGACGACAACGGTCCCCGCAATGGAGAGGACGATTGCGGAGCTGAAAGAAAGGGTGCCCTGGGTGAAAGTGATGGTGGGAGGCGCCGTCCTGACTTCGGAATATGCGGAAATGATCGGCGCGGACGCGTATTGCAGCGATGCGATGGCATCGGTCTCCTATGCCAGGAAAATTATCGGTTAATAAATTGATAAATCCATGTCATTTACACGAAAATACCATTGTAAAACTCGATACGCTGTGATATAATCACGTCATGAAATAAAATTACATGTGTAAGAGGAATGGTGAAATATGGATGAGGCGAAGAGTGTAATCGGCGTGATTTGTTCCTCCTATGATTCGTTTTTTGATTCTGAAAAAAAAATTGCAAACTGCATTATGGAACGCAGGCGTGAAGTTGTGGATATGACCGTTGCCGAGCTGGCCCAGGCCAGCGGAGCCAGCGATGCGTCCGTATCGCGTTTTTGCAGAAGATGCGGTTTCAAGGGATTTCATCAGCTTAAAATGACACTGGCCGGGGAACTGGCGGAAGAATCCCAGGGAACGGCCGGTAACGATATCAGCCGCAGGGATATCGGGCAGTCGCTTCAGAATATCCTGGCGAATAAGACGGAGGAGCTGAAACAGACGGTGGCTATGATGGAGCCTGAGAATCTGGATCGGATTCTGGAGGTAATACAGAAAGCGGGAACGGTTCAGATTGTGGCTGTGGGCAATACCATCCCGGTAGCGATGGATGCGGCTTTTAAATTCAATCAACTGGGCATACCGGCCGTGACGGGCACGATACTGGAGACACAGACGGCCTACGCCTTTAACCTCGGAAAGAAGGATGTCATCATAGCGATTTCCAATTCGGGGGTATCCAGGAGGCTAATCAGGTTACTTGAAGGAGCTTCGGGAAACGGGGTTACGATAATATCCATCACGAACAGTTCCGATTCACCGGTAGCGAAACTTTCGAACTATCACATCACGACGGCAACAAGGGAGAAACTGCTGAGAGAGGATTTCCTCTTTTCCAGAATTCCGGCGACAATGGTAATAGAGATACTTTATCTTCTTTTATCTGTCAGCATCAGGGGTGCGACAGACAGTGTAAGGAGGCATGAGACTGCCATCATGGAGGACAAGCAGATCCGGTAATATAAACCGGCCCTGCCGTTATGGAAGTACTGTCAGTTACCTTTCATAACATAAAAAGAAGTGATGGCACTTGACAGTCAATACAACTTATACTAGAATTTATATAAACTCAGATAAAAGAACGTAAAGCACTATAAATAAAGAC
>CATWBR010000355.1 GCA_958349075.1 uncultured Clostridium sp. | reverse complement strand
CCACCCCATAATATAAAATATGATGGAATAATTCATCTCTTCAGCTCCTTTTATTTTTTCAAAATATCCCGTATATCCTGTAATCCTTTTTGTGTCGTTACAACAATAACGGTGTCACCCTTGCGGATGCTGTCCTGCCCTCGCGGGATATGGATCTTTCCGTCGCGGTTGATGCCGCCGATCAAAAGGTTCTTTTTAAGTTTCAGTTCCATAAGTGGCACATCCGTCACAGCGGAATCCTCCTGAATGGAAAATTCCAGCGCCTCCGCGTTGCCGTCCAGAATGTGATACAGGGTCTCGACATTGCTGCCGATCGAGTTCTGCATGGCTCTTACATACTGAAGAATATAGTCCGCCGTAATGTACTTCGGATAAATGACGCTGCCGATATCCAGCGCCCCGATGAGCTCATCAAAGGCAATCCTGTTCACCTTGGTAACCAACTTCGCCTTGGAATTCTCCTTTGCAAACAGGGCCAGAAAGACATTTTCCTCGTCCATATTGGTCAGCGTAACAAAGGACTCGGCGTTTGTCAGCCCCTCTTCCATAAGAAGCCGCCTGTCCGTACCGTCGCCGTTAATGACCAGCGTATCCTGCAGCAGTTCATTCAGCAGCTCGCATCTCTTCTTGTCTTTCTCCACAATTTTCACTTTAATCCGCATTGCGGAGAGCTGCTGGGCCAGATAATAGGCAATTGTGCCTCCGCCCACTATCAGCGTATTTTTAACCTGATTGGTCTGTATTCCTATCTTTCTGAAAAATTCCATTGAATTTCTCGGGGATGCAATAATCGATACCATATCCCCATCATGGAGCACAAAATTACCGGCAGGAATCGTCACGTCATTCCCCCGCTCCACCGCTCCGATCAGGACATCACAGCGGAGCTGGCTGTCCACATCCATGACTGTCATACCGTCCATACGGAATTCCGGTTTAATCTTAAACTTTAAAAGCTCTACTTTTCCCCTTGCAAAGGGATCAATTTTAATCGCGGAAGGGAAACGCAGAATCCTGGAAATCTCGGTAGCCGCCGCAAGCTCCGGATTGATAATCATGGAAATCCCCAGTTGTTCCTTGATAAAGCCAATCTCGTTACTGTAAACAGGGTTCCTGACCCTGGCAATCGTATGGCATTTGCCCGCTTTCTTGGCAATCAGGCAGCAAAACAGATTCAGCTCATCGGAGCCCGTCACTGCGATAAGAATGTCGGCCGTCTGAACTCCCGCCTCCAACTGGGTGCTGATGCTGGCCCCGTTTCCGACCAGCTTAATGGCATCAATATCTTCCGAAAAGCTGTTCAGCCTCTCCCCCGACGTATCGACCATTACAACGTTGTGATCTTCCCTGACCAGTTGCTCAGCCAGTGTGACTCCGACTTTCCCGCACCCGATAATGATAACTTCCATAATTTCCTCCGTGTGTACATCCAATTCAAGTCTGTACGTTTTTGTCTGGTATGTCTATTTTCCTATTATACCACCATATCCTGTTTTTTCAATAAGGAAAGAATACAATATCATACCTTGGAAACCTTTTCGCGTATTCAGGCAAAAAAAGGAAGAAAACCGCCGTTTTTCAAGGCTTTTAAAGAACAAAAAGCGGCCGCTCCCGCAGTAAAACTGCGGAGACGGCCGTCTTTTTATCACAATATTAACCGGTCTGAATTGTTAACTTTTCTACATCAGCGAGGAAAGCACCGATCCCACAAGGCTGCCATCCGCTTCCAGCACGGCGATAGGATATTTCGCCTCCGCCGCTATCGGCAGGATATCGCTGATTACCGTGTCCTTCGTCGTAGTCGCCACATCCGTAACGTAAACTTCTTTCAGGGATTTCTCTTCCCTCCTTGCCCTGATGGCCGCCTCAACGTTGACGATTCCAAGGAACTTCATATGGCGGTCAACCACATAGGCCGTGGATACGCCGCTGCTCTTCATCTCCCTGAGCGCATACTCCGGAGAATCCGTCGCTCGGACCACACAGGGAACGATCATAACATGCTTGGCGCACAACACCTTCGTCATATCCGCGCTGTTGATAAATTCCCGCACATAATCATCCGCAGGGTTGGCGCTCATCTCCTCCGGGGTGCCCACCTGAATCAGGCGGCCGTCCCTCATGATCGCAACGGTGTCGCCCAGTTTAAACGCCTCGTTGATGTCATGGGTGATGAAAACCACGGTTTTCTCCAATTTTCTCTGAATAGACAGAAGTTCGAACTGCATATCCTTCCTGACAAGAGGATCCAGAGCCGAGAACGGCTCATCCATCAGCAGCACTTCCGGGTCATTGGCAAGCGCCCTGGCAATGCCGACCCTCTGCCTCATGCCGCCCGACAGGCTTCCGATGGAGGTATGTTCATGTCCCTTAAGGCCTACCATCTCGATAATCTCCGTCGCCCTGCGTTCCCGCTCCACCCTGGGTATGCCCTTGACTTCCAGGCCATAGGCCACATTGCCCAGAACGTCCCTGTGGCTCATCAGGCCAAAGCTCTGGAATACCATGGAAATCTTATCGCGGCGGTACTCATTCAAATCCTTCTTGCTGAAGGTGTCAATCTCGCTGTCCTCATAGATGACCTGGCCGCTCGTCGGTTTGTTCAGCATGTTTAACATCCTGACAACCGTGGATTTACCCGATCCAGACAGGCCGATGATGACAAAGACTTCCCCGCGCTTTACCTTGAAGCTCACGTCCCAGAGGGCCACGGTTACACCGGTTTCCCGGAACACTTCATCCTTGTTCTTGCCCTCCTTCATCATCTTGGCCGCCTCGGCCTTGTTGGAGGCTCCATAGAGTTTCGTCAGGTTCTTCACCTGTAAGATATAGTCATTTTCCTTCTCTGTGCCGGTAACTTTATTTTCTGCCATCCGCATTTTCCTCCTTTCTCTTGAACCATCCCTGAGTCAGGCGATCCATGAGGATTGCCACAATTACAACTGCTGTGCCGGAAAGAAGTCCTCTTCCGATCTCCGTACGGTTTACACTGATCAATACTTCCATTCCCAGGCCGGAGGCGCCGATCATGGAACAGGTAACTACCATGGCCATGGCCATCATAAGCGTCTGGTTGACACCGGTCAGGATTGTCGGAAGCGCCTGCGGTATCTGAACCTTGAACAGGCACTGCATCTTCGTCGAACCGAAGGAACGCGCGGCTTCGACCACCTCCGGATCCACCTGCCTGATACCGTGGCTGGTGAGCCTGATAACGGGCACAATTGCGTAGATCGTCGTGGCGATAACGGCCGGAGCCTTGCCCAGTCCGAAGAAAAGGGTTGCAGGTATCAGATATACGAATACGGGCATTGTCTGCATCGTATCCAGAATCGGCCGGATAATTACATTCGCCTTTTCACTTCCCGATATCAGGATTCCTACGGGAAGACCAATCAGAAGCGATATCACCACCGAAGCCAGTACGATGGACAGCGTCTCATACATCAAATCCCAAAGTCCCATCATACCCACAAGGAAAAGAAGGGCGGAATAAATAAAGCCATTTCTCAGTCTGCCGCTCAGCTTGAATCCGCCGAAGAAAACGATCACAAGCAGAAGCCACCATGGGATCAGGTTGAGAATCGCATTTAAAACGTTGATAAGTACGTTGAGCCCGTTCCTGATTGCCTTAAATACGGTGGACTGACCCGCAAATGCTTTGACGGAGGCGTCAAAGGCGCTCACATCGATCGGGATGACGAACGGGAACTCAAAGAAGTAATTCGGCTTCTCTTCCACAAGGCCGAGAGCGCCCTTTACTTCAACCGCCTTATCTTCCGGCAGCCACTGATCAATAAAATCACTGTGCTCGGTCAGGAACCACTTCGCCGCTTCGCCGTAGTCGGCGCCCGTATCCTGCATATAAGCAAGCGCTTCCGATGTCAGGGCGCTGCTTGTCTGGTATTTCTCAAGGAATGTACAGAACTCCGGATCTTCTTCATAGAATTGGTTGCTCACACCGATGGTGACATTCACCGAAGGACAAGCCGTCTCTCCGGCTTTAAACTTCTCCAAATCCACATACGGCACATCTTCCAGAAGCACCAGATCGTACTTACCGGTCAGCCACGTCGGTTCCCAGTAATATCCAACTATCGGCTCACCCTTCTCATAGGCCGAGGTGAAGGCCGCTGAAAGCGCTGAATCCGAACCCGGCTGGAAATAATTGTACTGGCTGTCGAGGCCGTTATACTGCACCTTCTTCTGCATAACCTCGTTAATTTCCCATCCGGGAATCGCTCCGTAGATGCGGCCTTTTCCCGGATTCTCATCGTCCGGAAAAACATCTGCGTATTTCTTAAGGTCCTGCACTGTCTTCAAATCCGGCGCCATCGGTTCAATACCGCGCTCCGGATCACCCTCTATCACATATCTCGGAACATAAAGCCCCTGGATGTTATCCCCGAAGTTTGTTCCCAAATCTTTAAAAAGGCCCGCATCTCTGTCCTCATGATAGGTTGCCAGGTTGTCGGTCCATTCTTCCATATTCACATCAATCTCACCGCTCTTAAGTGCCTCATGCATGATTGGAGTGGACCCCGGCATCTCTGTCCAGGAATAATCAAAAGCCGACTCCGCTATGAGACCCGCCACCGCATTATGAAACCGGACACTGTCCCAGCCTACGTCGGCAAATACAATCTCTTTCGATTTTGTACTGCACCCGGCCAGCCCTGCCCCTAAGGTCAACACCATTGCCAGAACAGCAGCTACCGTTCTTTTCTTCTTCATGTAACCCCTCCTGTCTGTCAATTCTTTGTAATACTCTTCTTTTTCTGATTCTTTTATAGTATAACAGCTATTCACTGAATCCGCAATGTTTAGCTAGCTAACAAAATTTTATTAACATTTTCTTAAG
>CATWBR010000354.1 GCA_958349075.1 uncultured Clostridium sp. | reverse complement strand
TTATTGGCCGCCAATCCGTTGCGGCTGCCAATCCGTTGCGGCCTGCGGCCGCTGATTGTACTCTACGTTTAGATTACAGGGGAAAGGAGAGGGAAAACACCGTCGTCCCTGCATTTCAACTATCCCCTTCCAACTTGACATAGTTGCGCAAAAAAATTACCTCCCTTTTACATTGCCTATACAGAATCATGATTTCCCCTTTTCCATAAATGACTTATACTGCGAAATGTAAAACAAATGAATGAGCATGAAATGAGTTTAAAGGAGAAAAGAGGATAATTATGAAAAAAAGATTTCAAAAATCAATTGCAATTTTAGGCGCAGCAGTTTTAATAATGGGGCTTGCAGGATGCAGTTCTTCCTCCGAGGCACCGTCCACAGCGGCTCCGGCGGCAGATACGACAGGAGCCCCGGCGGCGGATACAGGGGCGGCGGATACGGAAGCGGCAGAGGCACAGACCGAACTGAGCGGTTCGATCACACTGGCAGGTTCCACTTCCATGGAGAAATTTTCCAACGCTCTTGCCGAAGCATTCATGGATAAATATCCGGACGTGACGGTGCAGGCCGAGTTTACAGGTTCTTCCGCGGGCGTTGAAGCGGTGCTGGGCGGACAGAGTGATATTGGAAACTCTTCCAGAAATTTAAAGGATGAGGAAAAGAAAAAGGGAGCCGCAGAAAATATTGTGGCAATCGACGGTATCGCGGTAGTGACGGATCCGGCCAACACAGCGGCAGACCTTACAAAGGAACAGCTTATCAATATCTATAACGGCACAATCACAAACTGGAAGGATGCAGGAGGAGCGGATCAGCCTATCGTAGTTGTAGGCCGTGAGGCAGGCTCCGGTACAAGAGGCGCTTTTGAGGAGATTCTCAAACTGGAGGATGCCTGCAAATATGCAAATGAACTGGATTCTACAGGCGCTGTTATGGCTAAGGTTGCATCCACGCCCGGCGCTATCGGATATGTATCCCTCGATGTAATCGACGACACGGTTAAGGTACTGACATTAGACAAAGTGGAGGCCAATGAGGCTAATATTAAAACAGGCGACTACTTCTTAAGCCGTCCGTTCGTTATGGCAACCAACGGTGAGATTTCCGCTCAGAGTGACCTGGTAAAAGCATTATTTGACTACGTATATTCTGCGGAGGGCGACGAGCTTATCCAGTCCGTAGGGCTTATTACAACAAAGTAATATCGGGAAACAGACAGGTAATGGGTCACACGGACTGATAAGATAGACGGAAAGCAGACGGTAATACAGACAGGTAAAATAAGACAGATAAAGAGACATAATATCGGGCCGCTGTAACTGAGAGGAGGAAGCTTGGGAAAGTGAAGCTTCAAACTGGGTACGGCGGCCTTTTGCTGAAGGCGGGAGCAGGGCGCACCGGCATTCTTAAATCTGTCAGGTTAGAAGGAGAAACATATGCACGAAAAAAACTTTTCCATTTTTGGCGGCCATAAAAGTAAATCGGCTGTAGAAAAAGGGGCGGAAGTCATTTTTACCGCCTGCGGCCTGCTGGCAGTCATAGCGGTATTTTCCATTACTTTATATATGATTATCAGCGGTACACCGGCGCTTTTTAAGGTGGGGATTCTCGACATCCTTTTTGGGAGTGTCTGGAAACCGACGGCGGATCCGGCTATGTTTGGAATCCTCTATGTTATTCTTACTTCCATTGTCGGTACCTTTATGGCGATTTTAATCGGTGTGCCGATTGGAGTCTTTACGGCCATCTTTCTGGCGGAGGTAGCGCCTCCGAAGCTTGCCGCCGCCGTAAGGCCGGCTGTGGAACTGCTGGCCGGAATTCCGTCGGTTATATACGGCCTTTTGGGAATTCTAATCCTGAATCCCCTGATGTATAAACTGGAGCTCAAACTATTTGCCGGTTCCACGACCCATCAGTTTACCGGAGGAGCCAATCTGATTTCATCGGTGTTAGTGCTGGCGGTCATGATTCTTCCGACCGTGATAAGCATCACGGAATCGGCGCTCAGGGCGGTGCCGAAACATTTGAAAAGCGCGTCTCTGGCGCTCGGTGCAACCCATATCCAGACTATTTTCAAGGTGCTGGTGCCTGCGGCAAGATCGGGCATTATCACGGCGGTTGTACTCGGATGCGGCCGGGCCATAGGAGAGGCCATGGCCATCAGCCTTGTATCGGGCAGCTCCGTGAACCTTCCGCTTCCATTTAACTCTGTCCGTTTCCTGACGACTGCGATTGTGGCTGAAATGTCATATTCCCAGGGGCTCCACAGGGAGGTCCTTTTCACAATCGGACTGGTTCTCTTTGTTTTTATCATGTTTATCAATACGGTACTGACCCGCATGTTCCGGAAGGGAGGGATGGAGAATGACAGGTAATGCCAGCATTTACAACAAAAAGACACGCGCTTCCGATCAGGTGCTCACGGTGCTTATCTACCTGGCGGCCGTCATAGCCATCAGCATCCTCGTGGGAATTATGGGGTATGTATTTGTGAGAGGCATCCCGCAGATTTCCTGGCAGTTTCTTTCCACGGTACAGAGCGCGAGAAAAGGGACGTTTGGTATCCTCGGAAATATCGTAAATACGCTGTACATTATTGTAATGACACTGATTATTGCGGCTCCCGTGGGGATTGGTTCGGCCATCTATCTGAATGAGTATGCAAAGCCGGGAAAGCTGGTCAGAACGATTGAATTTACAACGGAAATTCTTTCGGGAATCCCGTCTATTATATTTGGTCTCTTCGGCATGGTATTTTTCGGTTCCGCGCTGAAACTTGGCTATTCCGTTCTGACCGGATCCTTTACCCTGACTTTGATGGTTCTTCCTCTTATCACGAGGAGTACCCAGGAGGCCTTAAAGACGGTGCCTGACAGCTACCGTTCGGGCGCTCTCGGAATTGGCGCGACGAAGTGGTATATGATCAGGACCATCTTGCTTCCCAGCGCGGCGCCCGGAATTCTGACCGGGATCATCCTTTCGGTTGGACGTATCGTGGGCGAGTCGGCAGCGCTTCTTTTCACGGCGGGAAGCGGATTCCAGCTTCCAAAGGATCTGTTCGGTAAACTGTTCGAATCCAGTGGTACGCTGACAATCCAGTTATACCTGTCCATGCAGAAAGCAAAATATGATCAGGCGTTCGGCATTGCGGTTGTGCTGCTTGTAATCGTCCTGGGCATCAATCTCCTGACCAGATATCTGACGGGAAAATTTGATGTGACAAGGCTTAAATAGATGGAGGAAAGTATGGAAACCAAGATTGTTACCACGGATTTGAACCTGCACTACGGTTCCAACCACGCGCTGAAAAATATCAACCTGGATATTTATACAAATAAAATTACCGCTTTAATCGGCCCGTCCGGCTGCGGAAAGTCCACGTACCTGAAGACATTAAACAGAATGAATGACCTGGTGGACGGTGTGAAGATAGACGGCAGAATTCTGATAGACAATGAAAACATCTACGATCCCAAGGTGGATACGACGCTTCTTCGCAAAAAGGTGGGAATGGTGTTTCAGCAGCCCAATCCGTTCCCTATGAGTATCTATGATAACATTGCTTACGGACCGAGAATTCACGGAATCAAAAGCAAGGGCCAGTTGGATGAAATTGTGGAGCGGAGTTTGAAAGGTGCGGCTCTCTGGGACGAGGTGAACGACAGGCTTAAAAAGTCGGCGCTTGGACTCTCGGGAGGCCAGCAGCAGCGCCTTTGTATTGCCAGAGCCCTGGCTGTGGAGCCGGAGATCCTTCTGATGGATGAGCCGACGTCGGCTCTGGACCCGATTTCAACGCTGAAAATCGAAGATTTGATGGATGAGCTGAAGCAGAAATATACAGTGGTGATTGTTACCCATAATATGCAGCAGGCAACACGTATTGCAGACTACACCGCATTTTTCCTGGTGGGGGAAGTGATAGAATACGCCCCGACGGGCGAGCTGTTTTCACATCCGGCAAAGAAAAAAACGGAAGACTATATTACGGGACGTTTCGGTTGATGACAGCTTGACGGCGTTTGACCGGAAAGCAGATTAGGAGGTAATAAAATGGCACCCAGAATGATGTTTGACCAGGAGCTTGCAGAGCTGAACAGCGAACTGGTAAAGATGAGCGGGATGGTGGAGAAAGCCATTGCGGACAGCTTCGAAGCCCTGAATAAAAAGGATTTTGTACTGGCGAAAATGGTGATTAACGGCGACCGGAATGTAGATGAGATGGAGCGCAAAATTGAAAGCAGATGCCTGTCACTGATGCTCAGGCAGCAGCCGGTGGCGCGCGATTTGAGACATATATCAACGGCCCTCAAGGTGGTGACGGATCTGGAACGGATCGGGGATCACGCGGCGGACATTGCAGAATTGACGATTAGGATGAGTGACAGCCGTTCCTTTGTCGGTGTAAAACACCTGCCGGCCATGGTGGATAATGTAAAAGCCATGCTGCGCGACGCCATCCACGCGTTTATCGAGCGTGATACGCAGGCTGCGGAGCAGATAGAGCTGAGGGATGATATCATAGACGCCTACTTTGATAAAGTGAAAAACGAGGTAGTGGAACTGCTGCAATCCGATTCATCGCAGTCGGATATGGCGGTGGATCTTCTGATGATTGCTAAATACCTGGAGCGGATCGGGGATCATGCGGTCAATGTATGTGAGTGGACGGAATTTTCCGACACGGGAACTTTAAACAGTGTCCCTATTCTATAGTCTCGCGCCGAGCGCGGCCGCTTAGCGGCATATTGTATCTACGCGCGAGTGCGCATCCTGCACGGAGTGCTTTTTAATTCATAGGAATTAAAAAAGACAGGGCCGACGCCTGATGGGGAATCAGGTCCGGCCCTGTGCTTTATCGTGAGTAGTTATAGTA
>CATWBR010000353.1 GCA_958349075.1 uncultured Clostridium sp. | reverse complement strand
CCTGGGCGCTCCGGCCCGCTTCCGGATTTCTTCTCTCCGGATAGCCCTGGGCGCTTCGGCCCGCTTCCGGATTTCTTCTCTCCGGATAGCCTTGGACGCTCCGGCCCGCTTCCGGGTTTCTTCTCTCCGGATAGCCCTGGGCGCTCCGGCCCGCTTCCGGATTTCTTCTCTCCGGATAGCCCTGGGCGCTTCGGCCCGCTTCCGGACTTCTTCTCTCCGGATAGCCCTGGGCATTTCGCCCCGGTTCCGGATATCTTCCTGCCGAATTTACCTGCTCCGGGCGCCTCTGGGACGTGCGGTTCTGCTCGGAACTTCTCGGCTCCGGGCGTCTCTGTGCCGGATGGCCCTGTTCTGCCGTTCCCGCCATTCTGCGCACTGCGGCGTCCTGATATCCCGCATTCTGGCCATATTTCGCCGCCCTTGCCGGCTCCTGGCCTCTTCTTTGCTCTGGTTGAGGATGTTCATCTCCTGCAAGGCGTCTTCTCTGTTCCATGCTGTCCTCGGCAATTCTGCCCGTTCTGGATGTCTGTCCCTGTCTCTTCCTGTCTTCCTCTTCCTGCATCGCCCTGCGCTTTACCGGTGTCGGAGCTTCACCGCGCTCTGCTCTCCCCGCATGCTCTCTCCTGCGCATCAGCAGGTTAATCACCATAAAGAAAAGAATCAGGCAGACTACAATCAGAACCACAATCACAATAAATCTAAGATCGTAATCCTTGCAGAGCGCATTATAATCGTCCAGAAGCTTTGTAACCTGAGCTTCATCAAACTGGCTCTCCAGTGCCGGATCTTCAAAGTAACGCTGGAATGTCTTCTCTGCTATATCGTAGCGGTAAAGTCCCTTTTCACCGCTCTCATTCATACCGTAGATGACACAGTACTTCTGTTCCTCATCGGTTTTCCATACCCATCCCTTGACTTTTGCATCACCATTCAACTGGATGGCAGTCTGGGCGAACCCTTCCGGAACTTCGATGGTATCGTCAATCGGCAGAACCACGATTGCCCTCGCCACACTGTCTATCGTCACATAAGGCGATAATGCTCCCGTTTCCGGCACGTAGATGTAGAATGAACCGTTTCCATCGCTTCCCTGAAGATAAATCAGGGTAAGGCCGTTGCCTGTACCGGCCATGATTTCCGTGCCGCTGTAGGTGCAGGTAGACTGGGTGTATCCCGCAGGGAGGGCCGCAGGGTCGAATGACGACGCCACGCTGTATTCCACTCCGTCAATATCGGCCTTCAGTTCACCAACCACCGCGCTGCCTGTAACCGCAGCCTCACCGGCGTCTGTGGCGGGCACTTCCGAAGATTCTGATTTATTAACTGTAATCGTATAAGATTTTACGGTCTGGCCGTCCTCCGCGGTAACCTTGCATACCACGGTATTGGCCCCCGTCTTAAGGCCGGAGCCTCCGGTAACCTTCGTTTTTGCCTTGGCGTCCTTTGCATCGGCACTGACTGCGATTTTATCCACATCGCCGCCGACATTCACCGTATAGGACATCACATCCGGAGAAAAAGCCGGTGACAATTGTCCCGGTGATACTTTAAGCGAGGCAAGGGCTGCTTCACTCGAATACGTCGCCGGAGCCTTGACCTTAACTGCCGATGCCCCAACCTTTGTGACATTGACAGCCTGGGTGTCGGCATCATAAACTTCCTGGCTGGCCACGGAAATAGATGTGTCCCCCGCCTGTACTGCCTTGAATTTGAGGGTGTAGGAAAATTCCTTCGTAGTGCTCGAATCCATCGTTCCTACAAGGCGCACGGAACCGGCGCCTCCATTGGCATTGTTCCCGCTGACAAACTCAATACGCGACTGATCATAAGATAAAACCAAATCGGAAGCACCGAGGTTTCCGTCTGTGGCCGTAATCTTGACGGTCACATTAAATTCCTGTCCCACCGTAGTGCTTGGATCGGAAAACGATATCTTTGCGCTGGCTGCAAAAGCCTCAAAGCCGCCAAACGGCATGGCCAGACAAAGGGCGCATGCCGCAATCAGGCTGGTAACTATATTTCTTACTCTTCTGTTCATAATCTCTCCCACCTAGTTCAGTTTCTGAATCCCCAGAATCTCCTTCTGCATTGCCAGGATATCCATGATGTCGACTTTCCCGTTGCCATTGACATCGGTGGCCTTCTCAAACGAGCCTGAAAGGTTTTCAAGCCCGAGGATATGCCTCTGTGCTTTCAGCACATCCAAGATATTTAATTTGCCGTCACCGTTATTATCTCCCTTCACGATCACTTCATACCGGACCGTGGGAGAGCCGTCGGAGCCGTATGCCTGGACAAGGTTGCCCGTGCCCACGCCTCCGGTGACTTCTCCGCCCGATGACGTATAAACTTTCACAATACTCCCCGCTCCCGACGCAGTCAGGGAGGCCGCAAGCTGTGCCGCGGTTACACCGGCGCTGACGGTCTGTGTTCCGCCGCTTTCCGTTCCAGAAGAACCGCTGCCTCCGGGCGCAGGGCCGGGTGTTGTTCCGGGCGCAGAGCCAGGTGTTGAACCGGGTGTTCCCGAACTTCCCCCGGGGCCCACCAGATTGGAGGGATCCGACGATGTGCCGAAACCGGATACATTACCGCCCGGAGCCATTGGCCCGTTGGTGTTTCCTGATTCTATCCCGGAGCCGGAACCGTCCGGGGCAATAATCTGTACATCCGAGCCGCCTCCCGAACTGCCGCCCGGATTACTTACCGTTCCGCCTCCCGGCCCTGTTCCGGAGCTGCCCCCGGGACCGACTCCCGAGCCGCCTCCCGAACCGGAATTCACCCCGCTGCCAATAGAATTTGAATAGGTCGGGCCGTTGTCCTGACGCACGACATGAATCACATAGTTCCTAATGCTGCCGTTCTGTGCCTTGACCGCCACGGTAATATCATTGTTGCCGCTTTGCAGATTAATATTTCCCGTTCCGCTGACAGCCGATTTGGAATCGATTACGGAAGCAGCCACCGTCACACTGCTGACAGAATGGTCCACAATCAAATCATAGGATTCCGTATCCCTGTTAAATGTAGGGGTAAGGGCAAATCCTTCCACTCCAAGGCCGGACAGCTTATTGTTCGGGCTGCCGTCAATCGTTGGTTTTGCGCATGCGGTAGCCGGCATATTCTTATAAACCGGAATGGAGAACTCCAGAGCCGTTGTCTTGAGCGCACTGATTTTAGCCAGGGTAAGCCCCTCTGCCGCTGCCGCAAGGACGTTGGTCATATACTGGTGTTTATAGAGGTTGTCCCCCTGTACGTTAAATTTTTTCAGGTAAAGAGTATCCTGTCCGCGTTTCACATAATTATTTCCATAGTAAATAGAACCGCCGAGTATGGACTTTTCCACGCTGTTCCATGGACGTTCATAGCTGCCGGACTGCGATGCCCACCAGAGCCCTCTCTCAACCGCTCCCATGGAGCCGGACTGATAGGCTTCGATGTTAAAAAAGTTATAATATCCCTGATATCCCGAAACGGTTCCTGATATGCTGCGGCCTGTGCCCTGGCTGCCCTGCTCCTGGATAATCATCGAGGCAAGGATATAGGGATTTACCCCCGACTGGGCCGCCGCATTCATAATAATATCAATGTAAGAGCTGCTTCCCGATACCGGCGCCGTACCGCCGGAATTGCCGGAGTTACCGCTGGAACCGGAAAACCCGGAATCTCCGCTCATCCCCGGGCCGTAGGCCGTCATAACGCGGTCCACCTGGTGATCACTGATCGATGCAAGCGGTGAAATCGGAGAAACGGCCTGACCGTTATCCCCCGAACCGGAACTGCTTCCTGGGCCGGAACCAGGCTCCGAGCCGGGGCCTGAACCAGGCCCTGAACCGGGACCGCCGCCGGAACTTCCGGATCCCGAGGAATCCCCGGAAGAACTTCCGCCGGACGGAGCCGTGCCTCCTCCTGCGCTGCCTGCGAGGAAGGTTCCTGCCACCATGCTCTCCAGCCCCTCCCTTGTATGGATAGAGCTGTCATAGGATTGCTTCATAAACTGGAAAATATATTTTTCATTTAAAAAATTTCTCGGATCCATGTAGTAGCGGATGATATCTTCCGACGCCTGAACCCAGGAGTTGCCGTCAAAACCGGGCCATGAACCGGTGTCCCAGTCATAAGCTCCCGTTGCGGTCGACTTCCAGGAAGAAATATTCTCTCTTCCCACCAGGTTTCTTCCGATTACGCTCTCGTTCTCTACCGCGGTATTCCAGTCCAGGTTGGTCTGAAGAGCCGTAAATGTCCATTTGGGATACATGGCGTGCAGTTCACGCAGTCCCGGCTTATAGCTCTCCGGAAATCCCTGGCTGTTCATATAGCTCTCAAAGTCACCGTCGGAAGTTATTACCGTTGGAAATTTTATGTAGTCACTGGACGCATATCCGATTGTCTCGGCTCCGCCGCCTCCACTGAAGCGTATCTGATACCACAGCTTCCCATCCGTTCCGGTCTGCTCACCGATTACGGTAACCGCCGCCCCGTGAGACAGTTTCGCCACTGCCTGATAGGAGGTTCCCGGTCCGCTTCGCACATTCAGATTCGTCGCATTGACTGAGGCGGTCCGCTCGCTTGCCATGCTGACCATACCGGACAATCCCGTACGTCCCGCCTGCCATGGGCTGAAAGCCATAATACAGCCAAGCAGAAGAGCAACCACCCTCTTATATCCCTTTTTTTTCATTCGTGTCTCTCCCCGTAATGCCTGAAACGGCATTTTCCTCTATATTTTCTAAACCTTTGAATTCTTTTCAATCCCATCCGGGTCAAAAAAGCGATTCGCCTGATTAGGCATTATGTACATTATAATGAAAACTACCATTATATGTCAACCTCATGAACAAAAGTTCACAGAATATCCAGGAATTTACAGGAATTGTAAGATTTTCTTAAC
>CATWBR010000352.1 GCA_958349075.1 uncultured Clostridium sp. | reverse complement strand
TCCCACTTATTTATCCACACAAATATATATTATTACTCTTAAATCTCATAGAAAGAATTTACTCAAACCAGGTATGCCCGTACCTCTCCAGCAGCTCCCTCGCCTCTTTCGGCCCGCTGCCGCCCTGCGCATATTCGTACGTCGGCAGTCCCTTATTCCGGTACTGCTCCCGCACCTCATCCACATAGTTCCAGCTTGTTTCAATCTGATCCCACTGAGAGAACCAGGAGCGTTCTCCCCGCATGCAGGCGCCAAGCAGACGCTCATACGCTTCCGGTGTATTCATGCGGTTCACAAAAGAGCAGCTCTGGCAGAAATCCATTTTTGCCTGAATCACTTCATCTGTCTCTCCCGGCTTTTTAATATTAAACTGAAGATAAACGCCCTCTGTCGGCTGGATTTTGATGTTCAGGATATTGGATTCAACGCCTGCAACAGGGCTCTTAAACACAATTGCAACCTGCATCTCGCGCTTTCCGAGTTTTTTTCCGGTACGCACGTAAAACGGCATTCCTCTCCATCTGTCATTATCCACCAGGAGCCTCAGAGCGGCATAAGTTTCTGTGGTTGATTCTTTATCTACGGACGGTTCCACACGGTATCCCTCATATTGGCCCAATACCATACTTTCCGATATATCGCCGGGGACACTGAGCGCCTTCAGCACCTTGATCTGTTCCTGATGCATATCCTCCACAGCCAGGGTTCCCGGCTGTTCCATTGCGACAATGGAGAGAATCTGGAACAAATGGTTCTGCACCATGTCCTTAAGAGCGCCGCTGTGGTCATAATAACCGCCTCTCGTCTCCACGCCGACTTCTTCCATCGCGGAAATCTGAATACACTCGATATGCTCCGCATCCCAGACATTGCTGAAAATGGGGTTCGCAAAGCGGATAATCTGAATGTTGCGGACCATTTCTTTTCCGAGATAATGGTCAATCCGGTAAATATGGTCCGGCCTGAAAAATGCCTCCATTGCCTCATTGAGCTCGGTTGCCGCCGAAAGATTTTCACCAAACGGCTTTTCAAGCACCACTTTGCCTTCCTCTGCGCCGACCACTCTTTTAAGCCCCTTCACAATTGTTCCAAAAAACCTGGGAGCAACTGCAAAATAAAATATATGGCTTCCGGCTCCCATTTCCCTGTAAAAGCCGTCGAGTCCGTCATAGGCATTTTCATCGGTAAAATCCATCCGGTAATATACAATATTTTCTGCCAATTTTTGATAAGTCTCTTCCTTAAAACGGAGTCTTGCGAACTTCTCCACCCACTCTTTCGCCATATCCCGGTATGTCCCGCTTGTGTAATCTCTTCTTCCTATTACCACCACCCGGGTGCAAAGCTCCTTGTCTTTTGACGCCTCTATATTATAAAGAGCCGGGAGGAGTTTTCTGAAGGTCAAATCTCCGGTTCCTCCAAAGATTGTAAATACCTGCTCTTTATTCATACTCAAACCTCCAATCGTGATGGAAAATACCTTCCCTGTCTGTTCTCTCATATGTGTGTGCTCCAAAACAGTCTCTCTGCGCCTGAATCAGATTAGCTCCCACCGGTGTCCCACGGAATGCGTCAATATAGGCAACCGCCTGGCTCATGGCCGGTACCGGAATTCCGTTCTGTATTCCCGGCCCCAGGATATCTCTCAGGCTTTCCTGACCCATGTTGATTTTGTCCCTGAAGAAAGAATCCATCATCAGGTTGGGAAGCTCTCTGTTTTTCTCAAATGCCCTTGTAATATCATCCAGGAACTCGGCCTGTATGATACAGCCGGCCCTGAAAATCGATGCGATTTTACCGTAGTCTAAATTCCACCCGTACTCCGAGGACGCATGGGAAAGCAGGTCAAAACCCTGTGCGTAGGCGGCTATCTTGGCCGTGTAGAGACCTTTTCTCACCTTTTCCTGGAAATACGCATTATTCGATACCAGCCTCTGTTTTGGACTTTCAATCAGTTCTTTAGCTTCTTTTCTTCCCGCAACCCGGTTCGACATAATTCTGGCATTGCAGGCTGCCGTAATCATCGACACATTCACTCCCTGTTTCAGGGACTCCAGACTGGTCCACCTTCCGGTTCCCTTCTGCCCCGCGCTGTCCAGAATATAGTCCACCAGCTCTCCATCCGCAAAATCATCTTTTTCCCGGAAGATTCCTGCGGTAATGCCGATCAGGTAACTTTTCAGTTCCCCCTCATTCCATTCTGCAAATATATCCGCCAGTTCCTTATTGGTAAATCCTCCGGCGTATTTGAGGAGCAGATATGCCTCGGCAATCAACTGCATATCGGCATACTCAATGCCGTTATGCACCATTTTTACATAATGTCCGGCTCCGTCGGGACCCATATAGGCACAGCACGGCTCTCCCTGCGCCTTTGCGGAAATTGCCTCCAGGATTGGTGCAATATGCCCGTACGCCTCTTTCTCTCCGCCCGGCATGATGGATGGGCCGAAACGCGCTCCCATCTCTCCGCCGGAAACGCCTGTGCCGAAATAATAGATTCCTTTTTCTTTCAGGCTCTTTTCCCTTCTCCTCGTATCTTCAAAGAATGAATTGCCTCCGTCTAAGATCATGTCACCCTCGTCAAGCAGGGGGATGAGCTGCTCTATCACCATATCGACCGGTTTCCCCGCTTTGACCATTATGAGAAATTTGCGCGGCCTTTCCTGGGATTCCACAAGCTCTTTTAAATCATAGAATGGAATAAAATTTTTATGGGGATGTTCTTTTATCAGAGTTTCCGTCACTTCTCTGCTGCGGTTGTAGCCGCCTACTATAAACCCGTGATCCGCCATATTAAGGGCAAGGCTCCTGCCCATAACTGCAAGCCCGATAATTCCTATCTGTGTTGTTATCTGTGTTGTCTGCATCTAAATACCTCCTGTTAATATTTTCTATTCTGGATGTTTTAACTGGTTATCTCTCCTTCATTGCCGCCAATGTCAAGGATACGCCCTCCGGCATTGGGACGGAATGCAGCGGATTTTTCAGCAACCCGTTCCCTGCATCTCTTTCCATACTCACAATCCCGCCCTCAGAGCGGTTTGCCACCAACAAATACGTTTCATTTCCACTCAGGATAAAATCCCTGGGATGCACTCCGCCGCAGGAAATATGCTGAATTATGGCTGCTTTGCTTCCGCTTATATCGAAAACAGTCAAAGTGTCAATCCCACGCACCGAAACATATAAAAAGCGCTCATCCGTTGACATTCTGATTGCCGCTGCCGCCGCATCCCTGTTTTTATTATGCTCCTGAACCGGCAGGACAGACAGAGTCTGCACCAAAGTAAACCCGCTTCCATGGACACTGAATACGAAAAGTTCGTTGCTCCATTCACTTACCACATAAAACATGGTGTGCCGCCTGTTAAATATCCCATGTCTGGGACCGGTGCCGTCTGGAAATATGATTTCTCCTGCCGGGATGTAATCATGTTGTATGTCAAACAGTCTAATCCGGTTTTGTTCCAGGCAGGGAACCATAAGATGTGATTCATGCAATAAAATCTGATGGCACCCGGCCTTATCCCCGTTTTCTATCCGTTTTATCAGGGACGGCATTCCTTTTTTCAGATGATATACCATAACATTTCCTTCATGATAATTTGCCGTATAGACATAATCGTCCTCCCAAAGGATATAGCATGGTGTCTGCTTTTCTTCCAATATCTCCGCCGCATGGCTTATCTTTCCCTCTTTCAGTTCCAGGAAACAGATGCCTGATTTCCCCTGCTTTTCTATAGGAAACGCCATGGAACTGCCGTTTAAACAAACCCATTTTGCATTGTGAGCCTCGTAGAATAGCTCCGGCTCCGTGAGCGTCCCGTTTTCACTGTCAAACGTGAAGTGATAGATTCCTTTACTCTTTTCAGAATAATAAGTCCCAACATATCCATCCGTCAGATTCTTATTTTCCGCTTTTATTAATACCATTTTTGAAGTTGCCGACGTTATTATTGCTTCTTGTTGTGTTTCTTGTTGTACTTCTTTTTTTGTTTCGTTTGCCATGTATTATACCTGCTTTCCTGTCATATCACACATTGCTCCGTTCATGTTTGGCTAACAGTTCAAAATCTCTTTTACGCCCGAATCCGTTCCCACTATGATCCGGCTGCACACCGGATTAAAGTATCCTGTCTCTATGACTCCCGGTATCCGGCTGATTTTGCCGGCAGCCGAATGGTATGTTATCCCCGGGGCAAATGCTACATCCAAAATATAATTTCCGTTATCCGTATAAAATATTTTGCCGTTTTGTTTTATCAGTCCGGCGCTGCCGCCCAGTTTCTCTATACTCTCCGCCGTCCATGCATAAGCGTATGGGAGTACCTCTATCGGAAGAGGGAAATGGCCGAGATGTCCGACCAGTTTGCTCTCATCCATTATCCATATTACGTCGTCTGCTTTATATGCCACGATTTTTTCTCTCAGAAGCGCTCCGCCTCCTCCTTTTACCGCATAAAAGCTGCCGTCGATCTCATCTACTCCGTCAATGGCCAGATCGATATGGTCCACTTCCTCCGGAAGACATACGGGGATGCTAAAGGAAATGGCCAGTTCTCTGCTCGATTCGGACGTGACCACCGCGCGGACATTGATTCCTGCCGTCCTTAGCGCTCCGATCTCCTGTATCAGATAGTATACGGTAGAACCGGTTCCTATTCCGAGCGTCATCCCATCATGTATAAAAGGCACCGCCGCTTTTGCCGCCATTTGTTTCTGCCTTTCTCTGACATCTGTACTCATATTATCACCGCCTTGTATGGATTTGTCTCGACGAGTAGTATTTTCTTGCTCTATCTGTAATTATAATAGTTACAGTTATGAAAGTCAACTGTTTCTTATAAGAGAATTTGCATTACTGTGATTCCCCATTTTTCTTTGCCC